>JAHILA010000013.1 GCA_018897295.1 Patescibacteria group bacterium | reverse complement strand
CGAACCGAATTTTGCGGGAACGGGAATTGTTTTTTGAGCCACGCGGAGCGTGGCAAATCCTTTTAAAATCAACCTTGCCCGCCTTTGGCGGGCGTGCCGAGGCGCTTTGCGCCGAGGCAACAAACGCCGAACATACAATTTGGCTCCGCAGGTAGGACTCGAACCTACAACCAACTCCTTAACAGGGAGCTGCTCTACCATTGAGCTACTGCGGAATATTTATAGTATATTATAAAATAATTTTTAAATCAATCCGAGATTTTACTTTTTAATTAAAATTAGTTATAATTAAAACAAAGGTTGATTAATAATTCGTGATAATAATTAATTTTTAACTAAAAAACAAAAAACTTATGAAAAATATCTTTATCGGAATCTTGATTGCTTTTTTGACGTTTAATTTTGTACCAGTTTTCGCCCAACAGCAAAACCAACAGCAACAAGATACTCAGACCCAAACCCAGAATCAGGGAGAAGATTCACAAATCCAAACCCAGAACCAAACTCAAACTCAGCAGCAAATTCAGAATCAAGGAGAAGAACAGCAAATCCAGACAAAGCAACAAATGAAAGAATAGGCAAAAACCGTTAATGGAGAGACGTATCGTAATACTGTTTCTAATGTTGTGCAAGAATTATTGGATGTTGTTGAAAATGAAAAGAGTGGGATAGGAGAACAGGTTAGAGTTATTGCCCAAGAACAAGAGAGAGTTCAGGAGCAAGTTGTCAATCAAATTGAGGCGGTTCAGAAAAGAAACAAGATTAAAACATTCTTGATTGGTACAAGTTATAAAAATACCGGTGCCTTACGTAGTGAAATGGTTCAATTAAGAAACAGGATTGAACAACTTAACCAACTAATGGAGCAAACCCAGAACCAAACAGATGAGACAGCGCTTCAAGAACAAATCCAAACCATGGAGGAAGAACAGACAAGAATAAATTCGTTTATTGAAGTAAACGAAAGCAAATTCAGTTTATTCGGTTGGTTAGTGAGATTATTTAATAAATAAATAAGATTATTACAATAATGGTGTTGACGATATATTTATAACCAGATATAGTTAAAATACTATTCTAAAAGGTCGCAATAATTAATTTAATTAAGCTACTTGTGGTTCTGAAGAATTGCAAGGGGCTAAAATAACATGTTTAAATGTCCAAAATGCGGTTATCAGAGCGAGGTTGCAGGAAATTGTCCTACCGATAACGAAGTTTTAGTAGAGGAATTAGGAACAGAACAGGAATCAAATGTTACCCCTCCAACCGCTGATGAATCTATTCCAACAGGAGAAGAATCAAAACCCACAGAAGAATAGAAATCATAAGGCGAAATTCTAGGAATCAGGGTGGGCTATACTATTATGTGTGTTCATCTACCTGAATGCTAAAAGTCCCGATCATATTTAATTGATGGGGTTTTTAGTTTAAAAAAGTGGTAGAATAAATCTATGAGACAAATTGGAAGTAAAAAAGACGGTCTCGCCAATTCGGAGGTGATAAAGAGACTTAGGGAATTTGGGCGAAACACTCTTCCTCAAGAAAAACCGTATTCAAAAATACGGCTATTTTTAAGTCAGTTTAACAGTCCCTTAATGTATATTTTAATTGCGACTGTTGTTATTTCTTTTCTATTAAAACACTATTCGGATTCCATTCTTATTATTATTGTATTACTCATTAACACTACTGTTGGGTTTTTTCAAGAGAATAAAGCCAATAAATCACTTCTTGCCTTAAAAAAAATGGTAAAATTCAGGACGAGAGTTTTAAGGGATGGTTGCGAAAAAGAAATAGATAGCGAAGAGTTGGTTGTTGGAGATGTGGTATTTTTGAAGTCAGGAGATAAGGTGCCAGCCGATGGACGCATTATTGAATCAAAAGGATTAAAAATAAATGAAGCAAGTCTTACCGGGGAATCACAGGCGGTTGAGAAAGAAGTTGAAAGAGCTAATATGGTTTTTATGGGTACGATCGTGGATGAAGGACGGGCGACAATAGTGATTGTCGCTATCGGGATTGATACACAAATCGGTGAAATTGTATCACTTCTTAAAGAAACAAAAGAACGTAAAACTCCACTTCAAAAAAAAATTGCCTCACTTTCACAAATTATTGGAATATTTATTCTTTTTATTATTTCAATTATTATTATTGTTGGTTATTTCACGGAAAAATCTTTTGCCGATATTTTTATTACCTCATTAGCCCTAACGGTTTCAGTAATACCCGAAGGATTACTTCCTGCTATTACCATTATACTTGTCTTTGGAATGCGACGTATTTTCAAACAGAATGGTTTAGTGAGAAAACTTTCCGCAACGGAAACCTTAGGAAGCGTAACTGTTATCTGTACAGACAAAACAGGAACTCTCACCGAAGGGAAAATGCAAGTAAGCCATATTTTAACGAACACAAGAGAACTGATGAACGATAACATTAATGGACTTGCTAAAGGCGAAAATGCCAATGGTGTTGAGTCGCACATTTCGGCATTGAAAATCGCTACTTTGGCAAACGATGCTTTCGTGGAAAATCCAGGAGCGGAATTACAAGAATGGGTGGTACGAGGCAGACCAACTGAACAGGCATTACTTTTGGCGGGAATGCAATCGGGTTTGGATAAAAAGGAATTAGAAAAACAATATCCTATATTGGACAGAATCAGTTTCGAATCAGATTACAAATTCGCTGCAACGCTTCACCGTAAAAATGAAAATAAAAACATGCTTTACGTTCTTGGTGCGCCAGAAGAAATTATCGCTCGTTCTACTAATTTGGATGTTGATGGCAGAAAAAAGAAATTAGGAACAGCCGAAACAGATAAATTAATAGCAAAACTGGAAACACTTACCCGAAAAGGTTTACGAGTTCTTGCTTGCGCCCATAAAGATTATAACGCTGAAACAAAATACCAAAATCTTACAGAGTTAGTTAAAGAGCTTTCACTTATTGGTTTTATCGCTCTCAAAGATCCGCTTCGTCAGGATGCGAAAGAGTCAATCGCAATTACCAAAAAAGCTGGCATTCGCACAGTCATTGTTACAGGAGATCATAAACTTACTGCTAAAGCCATTGCTGAAGAAATTGGTCTTGAAGCAAAAGACGAAAACATAATTGAAGGCAAGGACTTAGAAATTATAAGCGATACTGAGCTAAAAGAAAAAGCGAAACATATTTCTATTTACGCTCGTGTCTCACCCCGCCATAAATTAAGAATTGTTAATGCACTGCAATCCAACGGAGAAGTGGTGGCAATGCTTGGCGATGGCGTTAATGATGCCCCAGCCCTCAAATCTGCTGATATTGGAGTTGCTGTCGGTTCTGGCACAGATGTGGCAAAAGAAGTGGCTGATTTAGTGTTGTTGGACGACAATTTTAAAACCGTAGTAAAAGCAATTGAGCAAGGTAGAGTGATTTTTGGAAATATTCGGAAAGTGTTTGTGTATCTTGTGGCGGATGATTTTTCTGAACTCTTTTTATTTTTAACAACTATGGCAATGGGATTCCCTCTTCCGTTGTTGCCTGCTCAGATTCTTTGGATAAATCTTGTTGAGGACGGTTTTCCAGGCATTGCCCTTACCGCCGAACAAGAGACAAAAGGAGTAATGGATGAGAAACCAAGAAATCCCAAGGAGCCGATATTAAATAAACCATTAAAACTTTGGATGACTGCCATTTTCTTTATCTCTGGTTTGGTAGCGCTCCTTTTATTCTTCTTTTTTTGGAAGACAACCGGAGACTTAGATAAAACAAGAACAATAGTATTCACCCTTATCTGTTTTGATTCTTTATTTTTTGCTTTTAGTGTTCGTTCGTTCAAAAGAACAATTTTTAGAAAAGACATATTTTCAAATCGTTATTTAGTTGGTGGTGTAGCCATTAGTTTAATTTTGCTTATTGGAGCTATTTATTTTTCGCCGTTGCAAAAACTTTTAGCTACTCAACCCTTAGGCATAATTGAATGGCTTATAATTTTTGGCATAACCTTAGTAGAAATTGTATTAATTGAATTTTTCAAGAAGAGAATTTTTTGTGCCAAGCCAATAAACACGAGCTTTGACAAAATGTTTTAAATTTGCTATCATATAATATATGGAAAACATAAATAATAAATCAAACGAAAATCCTTTATCATTGCAAGAGTTTAAGTCAATGGTTCAAGGATTAATTAAGCAGGAAAAAGAAAAAACAGAAAACAAAACCGGTCATTTTAAACGTTTTGAAGATATAGATGAATTAATAAAAGAAGACCAAAGAATGTGGGAATTAGTGAATACTGACTGGGAAAAAGCACAAGATGAAATCGTTGAATATAAAAATAAAATTCCTCAAAAACAAGAATCGCGTATGGTTTTTGCTGCATATTTAAGTAATATGATTATGAGGAATATGTATAAATCCAGAAAATAATACGAGGAGGTGCAGAGATGAAAAAAATAAGTATCGGCCTGATGTTCTTTTTGTTTGTTGATTTGTGGATAATGGCTGAAAAAGGGGGAAGGTCATTGGGGTGGTTTTTATTTTCTTTGGTAACGTTTTTGGTCGCCCTGCTACTGATGTGTTTTTTGATGATGAAAAGACGAAAAAATCCGGCTGTGCCAACAACCTTAAAATGACCAAAGAAAAAAGGCATTCTATCGAACAGAATGCCTTTTTATTTAAAGGTTGAAAAAATAAAAATAAAGTGATATAATAAAAATAATATGAAAAACAATTTAGAATCAGGAAAAATATCTGAAACAAAACTTTCTACTGAAGAAAAATGCGAAATACAACGTCGGTTGATTGAAGAATTTTGCGAAATCAGGAAAATGACTAATGCAGAGCAAAAAAATATTTGCGCTTTAGATTGGGTGGGAAAATATGCCGATAATTTTGATCAGCTGGACAAGAAATTAATTGAAGAATATAAAGGTGCCTGCGACGACGAGAAACGGGAGTATATTTTAGATAAGATACAAAAACAATTAGAGAATCTTAACAAAAAGAACGGCTAATAATTAATATTTAACGGGATGAAAAAGATACTTACATTTATAATAGTTATAATCGTAATCGCTGGAATGGGATATTTTGCTTTTTACAGGCCTCAACCCAGCAACAACAATCAGCCGATTGGAGGGGATAGAGATGAACACGACTGCATCGGCTCTGCCGGGTATTCCTGGTGCGAGGCAAAGCAAAAATGTTTGCGCATTTTTGAAGAGTTTTGCTCTAACCAGGTTGTTGACTTAGTTGATGGGGTTATGCAGGCCTCGAGCATAGGCCTTTTAGCAAAAGGCGAGACAAGTTTTAATTGGATTGTTTCTGATGGAACAACATGGGCAGACAAAACCATTTCCGGCGTTCTTTATCAAGTTGATGATATAAAACGGGCGGATTATGATAAAATCGAAAAATTCTTTAATGATAATTATGAAATTGATATAAATAATATTGCTGACGGAGTGACTGGAGGACAGCGTGGATACCGCGTAAATTATATGGCTTGTATCTTGAATTTCAGGCATAATCAATTGAAAGAAAACGAAAACGCGCCCATAGAAATTGTAGGCGACAGCTTGAATGTAAAACTTGAATGCGGATACTTTAATCCTAATGATAAAGAATAATTATAAATTCACCAGCGATTTGTTAGTTGGATTTTGCGACTAAAAAATGCAAAGGAATAAAATATGCCAACCAAAAAAAGAAGCATAGCGAAAACAGTTACTTTTAGAATTATTGCTACCATTTCTACAATGTTCTTGGTCTGGATTTTTACGGACAGCATAAGTTTAGCCGGGGCAATCGGAGGCATTGATTTATTGGTAAAAACAATTCTTTATTATTTCCATGAACGCGCCTGGAGTAGAGTTGTCTGGGGCAGGGAATAAGGTAAAAGCCATGCCTCACATCGACTCAACTCAATTCGGCGAAGTTGTCATAGATAACAAAAAATATCACCAGGTTTTAATTATTGGCGAGAAAGTTGAGGAACGGGATTGCGAAAAATTAAAAAAACTTTTTGACACTTCGCACAAAATAGGGAATTGGGAAATTAAAGAGTTGTTAAGCAATAATCCGGAAATTATCATTATTGGAACTGGCCAGGACGGGGCAATGGAACCAGATAAAGAAATAGTAAATAAGTTTAAAGTTATGAGTATTGAGGTTATAATGACCGAAACGCCCAAGGCAATCGGGATTTACAATGAGAAAGCCAAATCCGGTAAACGGATTAATGCCTTAATACATACTACTTGTTAAATCTATGCGACAGGTTTCACTTTGCTTGTTAATAAAAGAAAACAAAGGCTCAATTACTGAAATTCTTTTGGCAATGAAAAAAAGAGGATTCGGCCAAGGGAGATGGAATGGTGTAGGTGGAAAGACGGATATAGAAAAAGGGGAAACCGTTTTTGATTCAGCCATCCGAGAGGCAGAAGAAGAAATCGGAGTGAAAATTAAAAATCCCGAAAAAGCCGCAATTATTGATTTTTATTTTCCAGAACAGCCAAAAGAAAAAAATTGGGATCAACAAGTTCATTTGTTTCTAGTCAAAGAATGGGAAGGAGAACCGATAGAAAGCGAAGAGATGCTGCCAAAATGGTTTGAAATCGGGAAAATTCCTTTTGATGAAATGTGGGATGATGATAGATATTGGTTGCCGCATATTTTAGAGGGTAAGAAACTGAAAGCCAAATTCTCTTTTGACAAAGAAGATAGAACCATTGAAAAAATTATTGAATTAGTTGAAAAACTTGATTAATACAAAAATCCTTAATGAAAATCTATGCAGGAATTGTTTAAAAAATTGAAAGAATTTAATTTACAGAAGTGGAAATTTGCGATTTTTGGCAGTGGACCAATGGGAATTATAGGAATAAGAGAAATTGAAGATTTGGATGTGATAGTTGCGGAAGATATTTTTAATGATTTTAGCAAAAGGCCGGACTTTGAATTAGGCAAGAAAGAAAGCGGTATTGAATATTTAGAAAAAAATGGCATAGAGTTTTATAAAAACTGGCACCCTGGAGATTGGGATATCAATAAATTAATTCAAGAAGCAGAAATAATAGACGATTTGCCGTTTGTAAAATTAGAGGAAGTTTTAAAATGGAAAAAATTATACAACAGGGAAAAAGATAAAAAAGATATAGAATTGATTGAAAATTATTTAAGTCAAAAACAATAATATGAAAATAACAATTTGTGGCAGTACTGCTTTTTATGATGAAATGTTAGTTATTAAAGAAAAACTAGAGCTGGCGGGTAATGAAGTTAAATTGCCGCCCATTGAAGTTAAAGATGGTGATGGTAATATAATTCCCATAAAAGAATACTATCAAAGAAGAAAAGTGGCTAGCGAAGACGAAAAATGGATTTGGGACAGAAAGGGAGAAGCTATAATGTGGCATTTTGAAAAAATAAATTGGTCAGATGTTGTTTTGGTTTTAAATTATGATAAAAACAATATAAATGGTTATATTGGTGGCAATACTTTAATGGAAATAGGTGTTGCATTTTTCATGAAAAAGAAAATATATCTACTCAATCCTATTCCGGAAATATCTTACAAAGAAGAAATTTTGGGAATGAAACCAATTATTCTCAACGGCGATTTGAGTAAAATCGAATAAAAACGCCTTAATTCATACAAGGTGTTAATATAAAAAGTAGAATAAAAATAATTTTAAGGACGTAAATTAGAGATTTTATACATTTTTGTGTTCGGGAAAAAGAAGACATGAGTAGAAAATCAATTCTTAATAATTAATAATTAATCATTTAATCGTGGAATCAAAAATATGGCAACTTTATATACAATTTTATGCGTAGTTTTATTTATTGTTTCAATTTCCGTAAAGCAGATTAACCAGTATCAAAAAGGCGTAAAGTTTATGTTCGGTAAGTATGTCAGTATGATGGATCCGGGCTGGAGATTGATTATTCCGATTTTTCAGTCCTATCAAAAAGTTGATTTAAGAGTAAAGGCCGTTGATGTGCCTGACCAGGAAGCAATTACCAAGGATAATATTTCAGTAAGGGTTAATGCGGTCATTTATTATAAAGTCAGCTCCGCAGAAAAAGCCATCTTAGAGGTTGAGGATTTTTATTACGCCATTTCACAACTCGCCCAGACAACAATGAGAAATGTTGTGGGACAGGTTGATTTGGATGGATTGCTTTCACAAAGAGATAAGGTTTCAGAAAGCATCAGAAGTATTATTGATTTGGCTAGCGATCCTTGGGGTATAAAAGTCAATAATGTTGAATTGAAAGATATAACCTTGCCCGAAGAAATGAAAAGAGTAATTGGCAAGCAAGCCGAAGCGGAAAGAGAAAAAAGAGCAATAATTATCAGGGCCGAGGGAGAGGTGATTGCCGCAAACAATATGGCAAAAGCAGCAGAAACTCTATCTGGAGCCAAAGGCGCGCTTCATTTGAGAACACTGCAGTCAATTAATGATATAAGTTCCGACCAATCAAATACAATTGTTTTTGCGGTTCCTCTGGAGATTTTGCGGGCATTTGAGCATTTTGGCAAAAAGGGACCCGAAGATAAGGAAAAGAAAGATTAAAGAAATAATTATTAATCAACTTAATATTAATCCACTTTCCCCGCCCGCAAGGCGGGGTTTGCATTTTAACGGGAAAAGAGGGACTTGCCCGCCTATTTGCGCGTAGCGCTTATGGCGTGGTATAATAAGGATATGGTAGAGAAACAAAGACAATTGGGCCAATTTTTCACTAAAAATTCTGATTATATTCTTCAAGGGATGAAGAAGTATATTTATAATAAAGACGCAACAGATCCTTTTGCCGGGAATCAAGATTTGATAAAATGGGCCAAGGGAAATAAAGCCAAAGTTATAAAGGGCTATGATATAGATAAAAATTATATTGATGATAAAACAACATTTTTAAATGATAGCATCAATAAACCATTAAAATATAAATTTGTTTTGACAAATCCACCTTATCTTCATAAAAACAAAGCAAAGGACGAAACAAAAAATAAATATTTTATTGGTAAAAATTCCGAGTTTGAAGATTTATATCAAGTTTCTATTAATTCCATTTTAGATTCAGAGGAAGGCATTTTAATTATTCCTCTGAATTTTTTATCAGCAGAAAATTCAAACAAGATAAGAAAAATATTTTTTAACAAATTTAAAATAATTTCTTTAAATATTTTTGAAGAACAAGTTTTCGAAGACACAACCTATAATGTAATTTCTTTTTACTATAAAAAAAGAAGAGGAGAATCTAAAAAAGACGTTATAAACGCCAAAATTTTCCCGCGTGAACAAAAAATTCAAATTATTTTAGAGGAAAAACATGGTTGGCAAATGGGCGGTGAATTTAGGTCAAAAATCGATCCAATGAAAAATTTATTAGGTATTTACAGAGCAACCGAAGATTTGTTGTTTGGCGGTAGTGAAAAAGTTGAATTAGCATACAATCACATAAAAGATAAACGAACTTTTTATATTGATAAATACGTTAAAGAGTTATTTGAAAAAAATATAATTCTTTTAAGGGCTATAGACAATAAAAATGGCAAAAAAATACAATTAGAGGATATTAGAAAATATGGACCAATTGCGTTGATTGGTAAAAATACATCACGCAATATGGCATATTTATTATTTAAAGAGAAGATAAGTCTGAGAGAACAGCAAGAATTGATTGATCTTTTTAATAATTATTTAAATAAAGAAAGACAGAAACATTTTTCTTTGTTTTTAACCAATTTTAGAGATAATGGCAGAAAAAGAATTAGCTTCGATTTTGTTTATAAGCTTATAAATTATTTATATTTTAATAAACTCAATAATAATCAAAAAGTTTTATTTCATTAAAAATATGGACAATATTAAATTATTAGAATATTGCGCTAAATATCCGGAAAAATTTTTAGACAGTAATTATATGTTTATGGAGAAAGATAAAAATCTTCATAAATATATTAATCGAACAAAACTGATAAAAGAAAAATTAATAGCGATTAAAGAAATTATTAATAAAAAAAATTCTGAAGCGATTGTTGATATTTTATTTGAAGAATTACGCAAACTTTTAGATGATTATGCCAATTATTCCGAGTTTGGCGCATTTATTAATGCTTGTGATTCAAAAATTGAAGAAACCTATAATGATTTACATCTTTTAAAGGAAATTACGAAAATTTATTTAATAAAAAGAGATGTTAATGATATCGTTCCTGGCGAGTGGATTCAAGCGTTGATTGATAAAGGGTCTTCGCGAAAAAAGGGACATGTCGGAGAGTCTAAGTTAATTAATATATTAATTAAAAAAGGTTTTAAATTGGTGAATAAATTAAATGATTTCAAACGACAAAAGAGGTGTGTCGTAAAATCAACAACAGGAGAATTTTCCAATAAAAAAATAAAACAATTATTTAAAGTTAATATAGCCAGAGGGACACAAGACAAGAAAATTGATTTAATTATAAAAAATAATAAATCAATATATTTTTTAGAAGCAAAACATTTAAATACTGGTGGTGGTGGGCAAAATAAACAAGTTTTAGAACTTTCTAAAATAATTAAGAAAAAATGCAGTAATAATAATTATCATTTTGTGGCATTTTTAGATGGTATTTATTCGAATTCTTTACTTAATGCCGATAAACTTTCAACAACTGAAAATAAAATAAAAACACAAAACAAAGACATTTTTAAAACACTTAAAAAGAATAAAAATAATTATTGGATTAACACGGCTGGATTTAAAAAGTTATTTATTTAATTGAGAAAAATTTGATTGGATAAAAATTAATTAAAAAATAAATCAAGAAACATGATTAAAAATAAATGTGAACACGAATGGGAAAAACACACCGATGCCAGTCAGCAATTTGAAGTAGGCGCTATACCTGCTTATTTTATGTGTACAAAGTGTAAAACTTTAATGACGGCACCAGAAGTATTTCAATTAGAAGCGTTAGAAAATCAAAACGAAACATTAAAATATCTTAAAGGGTTTCAGAAATACCTGTCAATTGTAATGAGCATTATTGCTGTTCTTTCTTTGATTATCGCAATTTTAAAATAAATTCATTAAATAACTAACCAAAATTTAATTTAAAGGAGTATGGATGATTTATTAAAAAATAAATTTTGGCCAGCATTAAGTATTACATTATTGATAGCATTTTTAAATCTTGCCTTTATTTAGTTTGGCCGCTATTTGGGAATTAATAAAAATAAGAAGCAAAAATTGATTTAACAGGATAAATGGACAGGGAAAAATTTGAAGAATTAGTGAGACAGGGGATTGAGGCGATTCCAAAAAAGTTTTTGGAAAAAATGAATAATGTGGACATTGTTGTTGAGGACGAACCAACAGAAGGACAGATAGAGAAATTAAAACTTAGAAAGGATGCCAAACTTTTCGGTCTTTACGAGGGTATACCTCAGACAAAAAGGGGATTTTACGCCGGAGTTTTGCCGGATAAAATAACTATTTTTCAAAAACCAATTGAAGAAACTTGTTTCAATGACGAGCAGATAAAAGAAATAGTAAAAAAAACGGTTTGGCACGAAATTGCCCATCATTTTGGCATGGATGAGGAAAGAGTGAGAAGTGCGGAAAAAAGAAGGAGTAATAATTAACCAAATAATTTAACAGTCTAAATGCGGATTTCTATAATCGTCAAAGCGGATGCGAAGGAGGATAATGTTAAAATTGTTTCAGGGCTAAAAAGCAAAAATAAAATAATAGAAATAAAATTGATAAAATAATAATGTTTGCAGATTAATTATTGAAACTACATTATGAATGTGAAAATAAATGAGTTTATAAATTTTATACGCAGCCAAGGCGTAGTGGGGCTGGCAATCGGATTTATTTTAGGCGGTGCGGTTTCCAAGGTTGTTTCCGCGTTGGTCAACGACTTAATCAATCCGATTATCGGAATCTTCTTGGGAAGATTGGGTGATTTATCAAATCTCGGTTTACATATCGGCTCATCCTATATAGGGTTTGGGCATTTTATTTCCATTTTGATAGATTTTATAATTATCGCCTTGGTTGTTTATTACGGGTTTAAAGCATTAAAACTTAATAAAGTAGATAAAAAAGAATTATGAAAATAGCAAATTTTTTCTTATGGGCTATGACTTTAATCGGGCTGGTAATATCAATTATCGGCGCCATCGGTCTTGTTGACCTGGCATTAAAAACCTGGATATTCACAAAAGCGGATGATAACTGTTATTATTACGACGCAGTTCGCATGCCGGAAGAGAAAACAGGGAACGTTATTTCAGAAGTGGATTATCAGAAACAATGTTTAGAGAATCAAACAGCGCGACGCCAAAGCAAAGCCGCAACCAGTATTGCGCAGATAATTATCGGTGTACCAGTATTTCTCTTTTTCTTTAAGACGGCAAAATCACATAAAGCGTAAAACAAAAACCCCTCTCAACGAGGGGGTTTTTGTTTAAATTTTCGAAAATTTAAGCAACTGACTATGAAAGATGTTTTGAAAATTGACAAAATTAAAATTTTAATATATGATAAAATATCAATTCCATCGTAATTGGAATTGAAAATGCACATTGAAAATTTAAAAAGGAGGTAGGAAAAATGGATGTGATATGGAATTTAACGAGAGCGTGTCCTTGGGACTGTGCAATTTGTTGTGTTTCTGGATTTCATGTTTGCAATACAACTGAAAACTTTATTTACTCGGAAGCAAAAGAGAAAGGAGAGGAACTTATTCTGGCTGAAAAATTAACAGTGTTAAAAATCTTGACCGACAGAGGTTTCGAGATTGATTTTTCTGGTGGTGATCCTTTGTATTATGATGAAGATTTCCGAGTAGTAAAACAAGCTACTCATTGGTTGCAATCTAGAAAAATTGGTGTTAGTATGACAGGTAGTAAAATCACTGATGTTAAACTTGAGCTTCTAAAGAAAGTTGGCGTAGTAGAGTTTACATTGGATAATCTGCCGGAGACAGAAAATCCTTTCCGCCCTCGCGGATACAACCCTGCATCAATGATTGCAATGAAAAAGTGTGTTGCTGTAGGAATAAAGACAAGAGCAGTTACCGTTCTTTATTCCACTACAATGGCCGAGAAAAATCTTGAAAGCGTATACCGCTGGCTATGTGAAAACGGCATTTCGGAATGGGAATTATTAAGATTTTATCCTGTGGGAAGAGCTACTAAACTTGCAGAACTTACTCTCTCTAGTTCAGAATATCTAATGGCAATGAAGTTTTTGAGAGGATTACACGGCTTTACAAAAATTTTCTTTCAGCACTCACTCAAAATACTGGAAGGAACTATAAAGTGTCCCGCAGTAGTAGATTCAATTGGTATTCTCCCCGATGGTACAATAACAGCTTGTGCTTGGGCTATTGATGGCAATTGTCGTCCTTTCCAAGGATTTTGCCTTGGTAAACTGCCGGAAGATGATTTAGATGAAATTCTGGAAAGAGCAGTAAAAATTCCAGACTATTCTGAAAGAACAAAATTCTGCCGGACAATTGCTCACATTCAGAAAAGTAACAAAAGGGAGGTAAAGTAATATGAAAATTAACACTATACAATGCAAAACCCTTCTGACTAAAAGTAGATTGCCAGAAGTAGATTACTGTATTAATCCTTATGTTGGTTGTCTACACGGTTGCGTCTATTGTTATGCCCGTTTCATGAGAAGGTTTACTGGCCACGACGAATCGTGGGGACATTTTCTTGATGTTAAAATAAATGCTCCCGAAGTTTTAGCAAGAGAGTTGGCCAGAAAACCAAAAAAAGGCATGGTGCTTTTGGGAAGTGTCACTGATGCCTATCAACCAGTTGAGCAGGAGTATCGCGTTACTAGAGCAATTCTGGAAATTTTGGTTCAACACGATTTTCCGGTTTCTGTTCTGACTAAGTCTAATCTTGTTGTTCGAGATTTAGACTTGTTCAAACAGTTCAGCAAATGTGAAATAGGTCTAACTATCACAACAACAGATCAAGAAATTGCCCGCAACTTCGAACCTTATTCTTCTATGCCTCAACAAAGAATAGAGACCCTCGAAACTCTTCACCGAAGTGGTATTACTACCTACGCCTTTATCGGACCAATTCTACCTGAGTTGACTAACCTTGAAGCTATTTTTACGGCTATTCGAGGTAAAGTTGATTTTGTAATGGCAGAAAGCTTGAATATGAAATGCGGAAACTGGCAAGAAATCCAAGATGTTCTAAAGGAGAAATACCCCAGTTACTTATCACTCTATCAATCAGGATTTGATAAAAAATATTGGGATAAGATTGAAGAGCAGTTAAGAGCATTGAGTAGAGAATTTAACATACCGTTAATGGGCTTCTACCGACATTAAAGAGAATGTAGTACATTTGGGCCGCTAACCTTTAAGGTTATAGCGGCCTTTTTCTTTACAATATTATTAATATTTTGTATTCTTAAAATAGAATTAACCATATTATTATGAATATAAAACAATTAAGTAAATTTTTAGTGAAAGCGAAAATTAACACTTATACTTCAAGTGGCGAAGGTGGAGAAAAACTTCTTCTCGATGGAAGCAAAGAATTTGAGTTTAAAGAAGGAGGATTAAAATACAGAGATAGATATTTCGGGTTAAATTTTTTCGTTGGCGAGGAAATTGTTTGGGAAGGTGGAAAAACAATTTGGGGTATGAATTATTACGGAAAAATTATCTCTCAAATCGTCTCCCCAGGGCAAATTTATCAATTTCTTAAAGAGACGTTGAGAGGAATTTCAGAAAACAAACCATTCAGAGGACCCTACAGATTTAAAAAAGATAATTTTAAATATTTTAATAAAACAAAGGGAACAGTAGAAAAATTTGAAGGAGAGGAAACGATTTTTCATAAAAGAAGGTTGGTATATAAATTGATTTATCACGGCGGAATAATAAAAGAAAAATAACTTTTGAATTTTTTATAGATAAAACAAAAACCCCTCTTGCGAGGGGGTTTTTGTTAAATTTTCGAAAATTTAAGCAACTGACTATGAAAGATGTTTTGAAACAAGCTTTGTCATTTCGAACATATTGACGGTTTTCTTTCCGCCAAACACTGCTTTCAGATTTTCGTCAGCATTAATATTGCGTCTGTCGGTTTTGTCTTGAAGATCGTGCTTCTTGATATATACCCAAAGCTTTTTCACAACTTCGGATCTCGGCATTGGACCATTACCAACGACTTCAGCTAAAGCCGCGCTGACTTTCAACGGCTTCATAAACGCTGAGTTTGCTTTTTGTGCCATATGTTTTTTAATTATTAATTATTATCTCTGCTTTAATTATAGTCCCTATACAGGGGTTTGTAAAGGATTGTAAAGGATTGTAAAGCCCTGTGGCCAAATCATTGACACGATAATTGTTCTATGATAGTATATATTTGTCCAAGCTAGAGCTGAAAGTGAAACATAGTCGAGTTTAAATACTGCAGTAATCTAAGTTTGAGAATTTAATTCGTTAACCTATATTTATGGAAGGAACTATCAAAAGACTCACAGATCGTGGGTTTGGCTTCGTCACTTATGAAGGAGCTGAAAAAGATCTCTTTTTTCATTCAAACGAACTTAAGAACGCCAAATTTGACGAACTTAGGGAAGGTGACAAGGTAACGTTTGACATAGCCGAAAGTCCGAAAGGACCTAACGCTACAAACGTTAACAAGGTGTAAAAGAATAAAGAAGATTTCCAAAAATCGGTCCGATGAACATCGGGCCGATTTTTGATTGATTATTGACCGGTTTTAAGCTAAAATTAGAGTATGAAAAGTTTTTTAAATCCATTGGCCGACAGAATGAGGCCGGAAAAACTAGAGGACTTTCTCGGGCAGGAAGAAATTCTTGGTAAAGATAAATTACTGAAAAAGGCAATTGAACTTGACCAATTGCCTTCAATTATTTTCTGGGGGCCGCCGGGAAGCGGAAAAACAACCTTGGCTTATATTGTTGCCAAGAAGACAAAATCTGATTTTAAAAAAATCAGCGCTGTTGATACTGGTTTGAAAGAATTGAAAGAAATCGTGGAAATCGCAAAGCAGAACCAGAGATTTGGCAAAAAAACTATTTTATTTATTGATGAAATCCATCGCTGGAACAAAAAACAGCAGGACGCCTTATTACCTGACGTTGAAAAGGGATTGATTGTTTTAATCGGCGCAACAACAGAAAATCCCAGTTTTGAAGTTGTCGGCTCTTTATTGTCACGCTGCCGGGTTTTTGTTTTAAAGCAATTAACAAAAGAGCATTTAATTAAAATTATCAATAAAGCAATTAAAGATAAGGAAAAGGGGCTGGGGTATTTAAAACTTAAGATAGACAAGAAAGTGATTGAAGTTCTGGCGCAGATGAGCAATGGCGATGCGCGAACTGCTTTAAATGCACTGGAATACGCTTCGTCTTTGTCAAAAAATATTACTTTAGAAAATATTAAAGAAGCTTTTCAGAAATCGTATCTGCTTTACGATAAAAATGGGGATGAACATTACAATATTATTTCTGCTTTGCATAAATCAATGCGTGGGTCGGATGCGAATGCTGCGCTTTACTGGCTAACAAGAATGCTGGAAGCAGGGGAGGATCCTTTGTATGTTGCGCGCAGAGTAATTAGGTTTGCTTCAGAAGATATCGGATTGGAAAATTCGCGCGCTCTAGAGCAGGCAGTAAGCGCTTATAATGCCTGTCATTATATCGGTATGCCGGAATGCGGTGTGATTCTTGCGCAGGTAGTTGTTTATATGGCAAAGTGCAAAAAGTCCAATGAATTGTATATTGCTTATGAAAAAGCAATGGCTGATGTTAAAGAATATGGAAATTTGTCTGTGCCACTGCATATCCGCAACGCGCCGACAAAATTAATGAAGGATTTAAATTACGGTAAGAATTATAAATATTCCCCTGATTTTAATTATAAAGAAAAGCAGGACTATTTGCCGGAAAAATTAAAAAACAAAAAGTATTTGAAATAATATGTCATTATCAATTGGAATTGTGGGGTTGCCGAATGTGGGAAAATCGACTTTATTCCAGGCAATCACCAAAAAACAAGTAGATTGCGCAAATTATCCTTTTTGTACCATTGACCCGAACATTGGCGTTGTTGCTGTGCCTGACGAGCGAGTTGATAAACTGGCTGACTTAACCCATTCAAAGAAAAAAATTTATACCACAGTCCAGTTTGTGGATATTGCGGGCTTGGTCAAAGGCGCAAGTCAAGGCGAGGGGCTGGGCAATAAGTTCTTGGCAAATATTAGAGAAGTTGATGCTGTTGTTTATGTTTTACGCTGTTTTAAGAATGAAAAAATCATTAATCCCAGGAATAAAATCGACCCAATAGAAGACAAGGAAATTTTAGATACAGAAATGGCTTTAAAAGATTTGGAGACAGTGGATAAAATTTTAGAAAAAATAGGAAAACCCGCCGCAAGCGCTTCGCGCAAGCAGGCGGGCCCGTCAAAATGCGGAGCTTTTGTCGGGGAGCAGGAAGCAATGAAAAAAGCCAAAGAATTATTAAAAACAGGAAAGGTTTTAAGTGAAGCAGAATGGAACGAGGATGAAGAAAGAATATTGCAAAGCTGCCAGCTTTTGACTATGAAAAAAAGATTATATTTGCTCAATGGCGTTGAAGAAGAAATTCCTGCGGAAATAATCCAGAGTTTTAAAGAAAAAGATTGGCCGTATATTATAATTGATATTTTAAGCGAATTCGGAGCAGGGGATTTAACTATTAATGAAAGGAAGACGCTTGGGTTGCCGGAATTATCCAAATTGGATGAATTAATCAAGGAAGCGTATAAATTATTGGATTTGATAACCTTTCTCACAACAGGCGAAGATGAAACCCGCGCATGGACCATGAAAATGGGCAATACTGCGCCGCAAGCGGGCGGAGCAATCCATACTGATTTTGAAAGATGCTTTATTAAAGCCGAAGTTATTGACTGGAAGGACTTGTTAAATGCGCACGGATTTGCCAGTGCGCGCGAAAAAGGATTAATCCGCACAGAAGGCAAGGGATATATTGTAAAAGACGGCGACGTAATAGAAATAAAAAGCAACGCTTAAAGGTCGAATTTCATTTAATAAATTAATTTTAAACCAAATTCATAATCCTATGACAAAATGGAAAATATTAGTTCCTATTGTTATTATAGTTTTAGTAATAGTTATTTTCGGAATCAATGAGTTTAACTTAATTAACAATGGGGATAATTCGGCAAAAATACAGGATGTTTCAAAAGAAATGCTGCCTATTCCGGCGACAACCGGAAATGTTGATGATATTATTGATGCAATTCTGACTTTTTCCGATAATGAAGAAATACTAATGAACGAAGAAACTGCTGATATCAATTTGATTACAGCAGACAGCCAGGAGATTAATGATTTTGGTCAATCCTACAATGAAAACGAATTTTAGAAAGATTTCAATCAGCATATTAGTAATGCTATTAGCAGTGTCATTTTTGTTGCCTGTATTATCTATGGCTAAAAGTGATAATGCTGGCGGGAAAAACAAAGGAGTGTTTTGTTCAAGAATAGAAAATTGGATTGAAAGGGTTGATCAGAATCTCGCCAAAAATCAGGAGAGATTAACAAATAGGCAAGAAGAGAGATTGCAAAACTTAGAGAAAAGAAGATTGCAAAGAGAAGAAAAACTGGCAGAACACAGGGAGAAATGGGAGCAAAACAGAGAGGAGCAGTATACTAAATTAGAAGAAAAAGCGCAGACAGACGCGCAAAAGCAGGCAGTGCTTGAATTTAAGCAGGCAGTGGAAGCTGCAATATCTGCGCGTAAGACAGCTGTTGATGCGGCAATCTCTACTTTTAGAACTGGATTAGACCAGTTAATCAATAATCGCAAAACAGCAACAGAAAATGCCAGGAACGCTTATCGCAATGCTTATCAAGTGGCTGTGCAAAAAGCCAAAGACGATTGCGCTGCAGGAGTTGACGCCAATCAAATAAGAACGACTTTTATGGCAGAATTAAAAGCAGGAAAAGATAAATACAACAGCGACAGGCAAGCGATTGAGAAAATCAGCACCAAAACACTGGTTGAAACCAGGCAGGATGCATTCAAAAAAGCACTGAATGATTTTAAAGCAGCAATACAGGCAGCAAAAGACGAATTAAGAGCTGCTTTTCCGACAACAGAAGAGTAAGAAAAGTAAATAAATGACCCCGCAGCTGCGGGACCCATTTTTATTTCTTTAAAATTTTGTTATAATTAAAAATAGTAGGTATTAAGTATTTTAATTTATGCCCCGTAGTGAATTTCCGACTGTTGCGGGGCAACAAATAAATTTTAATTAGTCGGAAATCTACTACGGGGTATGGTTATCAAAAAAATAATAATCAAAAACAATAAGAACAATAAAAAAACGGATTATAATATCCTGGATAAGAAAGAATTGGGCGCCTTGATGAAAAAAGAGCCGAAAAGATTTAAATATCTAGCAGAAGGCGGATATTATATTAATTTACAGGATTTAAACTTGAAACCGATTGATGGAATTGATTTGGAAAAAACCGCGCATCTGGCAAAAATTATCAGGGCGCTGGCTTTTTGCGCCATTGACAGCATCAAGTCAGGGCATCCTGGAGGTTCTTCTTCAAAAGTAGAACAAATCTTGTCTTTGCTTTTGTCTGGTGATTTTACTTTTGACCCATTGGATCCGAACAGTCCGGGCCGGGACAGGATTGTTTGGGCAGCAGGCCATTGTACGCCATTGTTCCATTCAACATTATCCCTAATTTATGAATCATTAAAAAGAAAAGGCGGAGAATTTGATATTAAAAAACTGGATGCTTTTTATCCGAGCTGTTTGGTGCGTTTCAGGCATTGCGGTGGACCGAGTGGGCACGTTGAAGCGAATTATCCTTTGTCAGATATGTCTACTGGTTCTTCTGGACATGGTTTGTCTGCTGCTTTGGGGCTAGCAACCCTGCAGAAATCAAATGGTCTGGATACTAAAGTTTTTGTTCTGGCCGGAGATGCGGAAACAGAAGAGGGAATGAGTTATGAAGCGCGAAACTTGACCCAAGCATTAGGCATGGATAATTTAGTTGTCAGTTTAGATTTAAATAAATTCGGGATTGATGGGCCAATTACCGAGGTGATTAATTCGCCGTATTTAAATCATTGGTTCGGGTCCGGCTGGAATATTATTGAGGTTGATGGGCATAATATTACAGAATTGATTTATGCTTATAGAAAAGCGTTTCAGGGATTTGACAATAAAAAAGCAACAGTGATTATTTGCCACACGATTAAAGGTAAAGATTACGGGAAATTGGAAGATACTGCTGATTCTCATGGCATGCCATTGCCGCACGAGGAATATGTGCAAGCAATGAAAAAACTGGGATTTGATGTGCCGGGAATTGAAGGCGAACAAATAAAAGATATTGAAGCAGTGCTTTCAAAATTAACCGCAGAATACGTCGATTATCTCACTGGACGATTGGAAATCGGCGCCAAAAAACAAAAAACAGAACAAGAATTACTGGAACAGATGAAAAAAGCGCTTGGGAACCGCCCGATTGCTGATTATAAATCAGTGAAAAGGCCTGATGCGTTGCCTGCGGAATTGGTTTTTGAGCAGGGCAAAGCTATTGCCACAAGAAAAGCAACAGAAGCGTTTTTTAAATGGCTGATGTCCCAGACAGCGTTTTTCTATCTCGGTTCCGGAGATTTGGCAAAATCGATTTTAACCAGCGCCGCAGAAAATGTTTTTGGAATTATCAATAAAGAAAATCCATTAGGCAGAGGAATCAGGTTTGGAATTGCTGAGCAGAATATGGCAATGATGTCTTGCGCATTAACTCAGGATATTTTGCCAGGAGGATTCCAGGCAATGAGCGTTTTTGCAACTTACGGAGTATTTACATCAATTATGAGCAATCCAGTAAGAATGGCCTTGATAAACAATGCTGTGTATGAAGAAGTCAACCAGAAATTCAAAGGATTCTTTATTATGCTGGCTGCGCACGACGGTCCGGAAACAGGCGAAGACGGCCCAACTCATCATGGATTATTCTGGATGTCGCTATTTATGGCTTATCCCGGAATTAAGGTTTACAAACCATTAGACGCCAATGAAACTATTGAAATGCTGTTTTATGCATTGGAAAAAGGCGAACCTATTGCTTTGTCAATAATGAGGCCGAATACTCTTGTATTCAAGCGCGAAAACGGAGTACCGCCGGCTCGAGAAGCAATTAATGGCGCATATGTATTCAAGAATTATTCCGAGAATGGAAAAAAGAAAATTGTTCTGGCGATTTCTGGAGGCCAGATTTTGGCAAATGTCCTGGAGATTCTGCCGGACATAGAAGTAAATAATGATGTTAAAATTTTGGCTGTTACTTCGCCGGAATTATTCGAGGAATTAAGGCAGACGAATCCGGAAAAAGCCAATGCAATATTTCCTGATGAAGACAGGCAGAGAGTGATAACGCTGCATAATGGCTGGCCCGGATTTTTAAATGCGTTTGTCCTGCCCAAAGATTATGAAAAGAAAATAATCGGCATTAATAAATTCCTTAAATCAGGCCCGCCGTCCGAGGTTTATCAATATGCCAAATTCGATCCGCAGGGACTTAAAGAAAAAATCCTAAAAGCATTAGAGTAAATAATTATGGAATCGCTTTTTTTGCATCATTTTATATCTCTTGGTTTGTGGATTTATATTCTGATTTTTATCGGAATGATAATAGAGGGGGAAGCATTTTTGTTCGCCTCTATTTATTTGGCGCATCTTGAATATTTAAACTTGAACGTCTTAATCGCGGTTGTATTAGCAGGAATAATTTTCAGCGATTTCTTTTGGTATTTTCTGGGAGGACACCTTGAAAAAAAATCCAAATTTGCCAAAAAATGGATGGGTAAAATATCGATGGCACTAGATAGAAGATTACAAAACAACACAGGGAGTACAATTTTTATAATGAGATTTACTTTAATTTATCACGGCGTATTAATGCGCGCCGGGGCATTAAAGATTCCGCTTATGTCTTATTTAAAAACCATCATTGTTTCCTCGGTTGCTTGGGTTTCTTTAATTGGCGGCATTGCTTATTTCTCTTCCGCATATCTTGATTTGTTTAAAAAATATCTTAAATACGGGGAAACAGCTTTACTTATCGGGATTATAATTTTTCTTTTTATAAGCCACTTAATTTCCAAATACGCAAGAAAAGGGATTGAAAACAATAATGTATCGTAAAAATTTAAAAGATGAATATTATACGCGGAAATCCCGGGAGGAAAATTATCCTGCCCGGTCAGTTTATAAACTTCAGGAAATTGATGAAAAATTTAAAATTTTCAAAACAGGGGATTGTGTTTTAGATTTGGGTTGCGCTCCGGGGTCATGGCTTTTGTATATTGCGGAAAAAGTTGGCGATAAAGGCAAAGCTATTGGGACAGATATTATAGATTTAAAAATCAAACTTCCTGAAAACGCAGAATTTATTAAATCAGATATAATAGATTTTAATATTGATAAGACCTTTGATATTGTTGTTTCTGATGTTGCGCCCCATACTTCCGGAGAACATTTTGTCGATGCGGAAAATTCATTAGAGTGTTGCGAAAGGGTGCTGGAGATTATGAAGAACAATTTAAAAGCAGGAGGGAATTTTGTCTGCAAGATTTTAGAAGGCGAGGGGACTGGTAATTTTTTCCAGAAAATAAAAAAGAGTTTTGAGTCCGCAAAAATCTACAAGCCAAAGGCCTCGCGCAAAGAGAGTCGGGAAACTTATATTATTGGTAAGAATTATGGAACCAATTGAATACAAAAAAGGTTATAAAAATTTTCTTGGCTGTAAGATTGATTTAAGGTTTCGCCCATTTATTCCAAGAAAAGAAACAGAATTTTGGGTCAAGAAAGTTATTAAAAACAACTTGTCCCGAGCGAAGTCGAGGGAGAAATTTGTTTGCCTTGATATTTTTTCCGGCTCCGGATGTATTGGCATTGCAATTCTGAAACACACTAAAAATTCGCAAATGGTTTTTGTTGAGATTGATAAAAATCTTATCAAACAAATCAAACTCAATTTAAAAATTAATAAAGTTTCAGTAAATAAATATAAAATAATCCAGTCGGATATTTTTGAGAAAATTAAAGGGAGGTTTGATTATATCTTTGCCAATCCTCCATATGTGCCGTTGAGAAATAAGCACATAGTCCAGCAGTCAGTATTGAATTACGAGCCATTGAATGCTGTTTTTGGCGGAGAAGATGGATTATTACTAATCAGAAAATTTCTAAAAGACGCGTGGAAATACCTTAAAAAAGGCGGAAAAATCTATATGGAGTTCGATCATTTACAAAAAAGAGAGCTGGAAAAACTTTTGGAAAAATTAAATTATAAAAATTATAAAATCTGCAAAGACCAGTTTAAAAAATATCGCTGGTTGATTGCTAAATAAATTTTTTTAAATTATTATTAAAATAATTATGAATAATCTAAATAATGAAAAAACTAAAAAAGATTTTACTCCCAAAAATTTTTTATTTGTTTCTTTTGAAAGTTTAAGCGGCGATTTAGCATGGAAAATAAAAAATGAAGGCCACGAGGTTAAGATATATATAAAATCAGAAGGCGATAAAGATGTTTATGAAGGATTTCTTGAAAAAGTTGACAATTGGCAGGAATATAAAGATTGGGCTGATGTAATTGTTTTTGACGATGTGGGATTCGGAAATATTGCTGACTCTTTAAGAAAAGAAGGGAAACTTGTTGTTGGCGGAAGTAAATATACGGATAAACTTGAAGAAGACAGGGAATTCGGGCAGGATGAAATAAAAAAAGCCGGACTGAGTATTCTTCCGCATTGGGATTTTACCGATTTTAATTCAGCAATAGAATTTATCAAATCAAACCCCGGGAGGTATGTTTTTAAACCGTCTGGGTTTATTAGTTCTGATTTAAAAGGAGTTCTGTTTTTGGGCCAGGAAGATGATGGCAAGGATTTAATTGAAATTTTGGAACAAAATAAAAAAGCATGGGCAAAAAAAATAAAAACATTTCAAATCCAGAAAATGGCTGTCGGTGTTGAGGTAGCTGTCGGCGCTTTTTTCAACGGAGAAGATTTTATTTACCCTAT
This sequence comes from Patescibacteria group bacterium, assembly GCA_018897295.1. NCBI lineage: Bacteria > Patescibacteria group bacterium. Next base: position 12,970 of record JAHILA010000013.1, on the reverse strand, counting down.
AAATATTAATTTTGAGCACAAGAAGCTTTTCCCCGGAGATATAGGGCCGTATACTGGAGAAATGGGAACGCTGATGTATTGGTCAGAGCCGAATGAAATTTTTAATATGACTTTGGCCAAAATAAAAGAAGAGCTGAGAAAATCTGGATATATTGGATATGTAGACTTGAATTGTATTGCTAATCAAAAAGGCATCTTTCCTCTTGAATTTACTTGCCGTTTTGGATATCCCACTATTAGTATTCAAATGGAAGGTATTACTTCTGAAATGGGCGAGTTCCTTTATACAATTGCCAAAAAAGAAAAATTCGAGTTAAAAACAAAAAAAGGATTTCAGGTAGGTATTGTAGTCGCAGTTCCGCCATATCCTTATGAAGATAAAAATGAAACTTTTATTTACAGGGATTTATCAATTCTTTTCAGAAAGCCGAATTTGGACGGCGTTCATTTAGGGGATGTGAAACTAATAAATAATGTTTGGTGCGTTGCTGGCGAAACAGGATATGTTTTAATTGTTACTGGTTCAGGGAACACAGTCGAAGAGACAAGAAAGCAGGCTTATAATAGAATCAAAAATATAATGCTCCAAAATATGTATTACAGGACAGACATCGGTTTAAAATGGTATCAGGATTCTGATAAGCTTCAGACCTGGGGTTATTTCAAATAAATGGATATCAAAAGAACCGCCTTAAGAAATCTAAAGAATACTTATTGTAGATTAAAAATATCCCCGCACCACGGCGTGGGGGTTTTTGCTATCCGCGATATTCCAAAAAACTTCAATCCTTTTAAAGGATTAAAAAGACAGAAATGGGCGGAGATAAGCATTGACGATTTGAAGCATTTAGAAAAAGATGTGATAAAAATGATAGATGATTTTTATGTTATTGAAAAAAATGGTAAAATTGAAGTGAATGAAGACGGACTTAATGGGATGAATATTTCGTTTTTCTTTAATGATTCCAAAACGCCAAATGTAAAAAGAGTCAAGGGCGGTCATGAAGTCATCACATTAAGAAAAATAAAGAAAAATAAAGAATTGACCTTAGCATACAGCACTTTCGATTATAAATATAATTAATTGATTAAGATTCAATTATGAGGAGGTTAAAATGAAAAAAGTCGTTCTTTTACTTGTTCTTTTGATTGTCTTTTCCCCTTGCTATGCTGATTTTTATAGCTTTGTAGAGAAAATCTACATTACCTCGAATGTCGCTGATTACGTCTCTACCACTTATCTTCTTCAAAAGTACCCGACCCGGATAGAAGAATCAAATCCGTTTATGAAATCTATTGCAAAAAATCCCTACCTTTTTGCTTTAGTGAAAGGCGGATCGACATTCCTTGTTGTCAAATCGCTGCGGAACCTAAAAGAGGATAATAAAACTCTTGCCACAGTATTATTGTGTGTTTTTACAACGGCGATAACTTATATCTCTGCAAGAAATGTGAGCATCGGGATACGAATCCAAAAAAGATGAAGCACGAAGGGAATTTAAGGGGAAGCGTTAATGATATTGAGTCTTTAATGCTTCCCTTTTATATTTATAGCAGGGAGGTCTAAGCTAAATGAATTCTAATCAATTTGAAGTATCAAAAGTGTTACCTATGTGGTCATCTTGTACAAGTATCAAAAGTGTCACCTATGTGGTCATCTTGTACAGGGGGTTGACAAGGTTTTTTTATCTGCTATAATAATCAAGATTAGTCTTTATAGATTAATCTTGTTTTTTTGAAAATTAAATAATATAAGGAGGAAAACATGAAAACCGTAAAACCGGAAGATTTAAGGATTAGGTTTGCAGAAAACCACGAAAACAAACAAGGATATCAATGTTACATTAAAAGAGTAATTCTTTTAATATTGTTGTTGATTTGCGTTTCTTTTTTGGTTTTGAGGTATGTAAACCAAAAGCACATCCAAATTCAATCCACAATTCAGAAGGCAGAAACAGAACTTGAGTTAGCGCTAAAAACAGGTATTTACTCTAAAATGGTAAAAGTAGAGGGAGAACCGATTAAAAGAAAACTCGTGCTCCCTAATGACAAATCCGGGCTCAGAAAATTAATACTGGGCCGGAGTAAAATACTGGTAAACAAAAACGATGTGATTGGCGCTCAAGTTGATCGTGTAAATCGCGACTGGTACGGCAAGGAAATTGATAAACTTCCCTCAGAAACACCCAAAAAAGAGGAGCTTATTACTTATCACGAAGGCGCAAGGATAAAAGACATCCTAGATATAACTGATGCAAAATTACGTATGCTTACAAACACAATTGTACGTAAGTATAATAATGCATGGTTTGCGCCCGACGAGAATGGAATTTTTAAGTATGAGGTTCTAAAGGACAAGGTTCTGTATCCAACCTCTACGGTGAAAAAGAATGTTGGGTTGCTTAGGGATACTCACGGAATCTCTTCTATTGTTCATCAGGCAGTTCACGAAAAGGCCACATTAATAGTAGGATGCGGCGATACGCCTTCAAAAATGCAGGCAGCCGTACATTTAGCTGGTCTCGGAATCAATGTCTACTTCCCTTGTGATAGGTATGTCGGAGAAATTATAGGATATGTAGGATATGAAGGAAGTGGTGTGCTTATTGGTACTGCCCCTGTAAAGAAAGGAGTTTTCGGGGCAATTATCGGAGATCAACCAGTAGAAATTGAGTTGGACGAGAAAATAGTGGTTGAAGACACAAACCAATCTTATCCCATTCAGTATTACGATGCGCCGAGAAGGTATTTCGAAGAACTTCAGAAAATCAGTGGCATAAATTTTAATTTAATAATCGTCAAGGTTAGCGAATTAAAAGAAGGCCGCAAGATTATATCTGTTGCCAGAGAAGAAGACGCGCGTGTTGTGGCTATTCGTGTGGCTTATGAAGAAGATTATCTTGTTGTAAAGAATTGGCTCTTGGAATCGGATAAAAATCGGGCCATATTGTTTCACTCGGCTCCATACGAACCTGGTTATAGATTGTTCAGAGAGTTTCCAAAACAAACAAGTTTCGGAGACCCAAAACCAATTTTCGAGTGAGAAAGAGGGTTTATCCCTCTTTCTCACCTTGCTTATAAACTGATACTGAAAATTTCCAAAAGGAGGAAATCAACATGAAAAGAATGATTTTGATTGTTTTTTGTTTTTTTGTGGTTACTTTGTTTTTGAGCCAACCTTTATTCTCCCAAGAGAAAAAGGATGAAGCAAAGGACAAGAAAGTGAGCCAATGGCTGATCGAGAACTGGACAGGAATCTATTACCACGGCAAAGGAACTCCTTACATGGCAAACAAAGAGATTGTGGTCGCTATGAACGATCTTAACGTCGGGTTCAATCTGTTCATGGACAAGGAAAAATTCCTGGGTCCGTTCTACAGGAACAGAGTCACGTATGAGCCCAAAAGAGGTCTTCCATGGTTCAATATCGTGGAAAACGCGTTTGGTGTGAGGTGGCGGCCGGGTTTTTTCCAGTTCGGAATTGAAATTGCAAATGTCCGTTATCTGCCATCTGCTCGTTTTACGAATGTCGGAGACCAGGGCTGGGATTTTATCACAGAAGATGCGAATGAGTATACTGCGTTTCGGGCATTCGGAAGCTTTTGGGATGACTGGAGAGTGGGAGACTGGCTCCAAGGCGAAGAATGGGGACAGATTTACTACCATGGACGTGGTACAGACAAACAGCCAAACTATATTGACTACAACAATGTAATCTTTTACACCACCGCGGAAGTTGATTTAAATCTGATACGATTTGCGAAAGAAAAAGCCGAAGCAGGAGAAAGAAGCAAGTCCATGATCCAAGTCATTGGAAAAATCAATGGCGCTTACGACACGAAACAGTATCCGTGGAACAATTACTATGAAGGCGGTCTTGGTCTGCAGTTCAGGTACAGCAGTTTCAGGATCGGCGTGGAGCATATCTGGGGAAATTTCCACAAAAATGCCCAATTCCACAACATTGGTGGTTATGGCTGGGATATGAATCCCGAACGACCTTATCGCACATGGAGAATTTTTGCCAATCTTTGGCTGTCCTATCAACGAGACAGATAAAAAGAGACGAAAATGGAAACACCTTATTTCCCTTTATCTCCGGTTACTCTCACGCACACAGTTTTGTCATTTTTTGTCAAAAAGAATGGCTATAGGTTAATTAACCCGAAGGAAAAGATTGGAGTTCTTATCACTGTTTATAACGAAGGAAGTGGTATCAAGGAAACGCTTAGCGCGGTATTAAGACAAACTCTTCTGCCTAGCATAATCGTAGTATCTGAACATGGTTCAACTGACAAAACGATGCAGAGTATTCAAGATTATCTTTGGGCCTATAAGTACAACATCATCTCTGCGAGTTCTCAAAATCCGTGTTTTGAAGAGATAATCCTCTATAAAAACACTATTAAACCACCAACATTATTGGCAGTAAGCAAAAAGAGAATGTCCAAGGCCGAAGGAATTAATGCTTTAAAAAATCAAGGGCTTCTTGATTGTGTTGATTGGATAGTAACCATAGATTCAGATACTATTTTGGACGCTCATTTTCTGGAAGAATTCAGAAACAACATGTACAAATTGTGCGTTAGTAGGAAGAGATTGGTTATTACCCAAAACACCATTCTTGGCGCAGTAGTTATGCCTAAGAAAAATGGCCATTCTGGGTTTGTAGAAAAATTCATCGCGCGAGCCAGAACAGCAGAATACTCTTTTGGTCAGATACTTGTCAGGACAGGACAGAACTTTACGGCATTGTATGTAGCGCCTGGTTGTGGTTTCATGTGCAGGACAAAAGAGTATTATTTTCCCAACAAGACGGTGACGGAAGATCTAGAGTTGACACTATCTGTTCAAAGCAACTCTGGAGAATTTAGAGTAGCCAAGCAAAGAATCATTGAATTCGGCAGGGAACTTAAAGATTTTGAGGTGTCAGTCGTTCGTAAAAACAAGGAAATATGGAGAATGCCGTTTGATCGATTTGTCTGGTTATTCTATAAAAAAGGAGGACAAAGAATTACCTTTAGGCACAACAGAGCCTTCTTTGTAAAGAAGGCGATAATGTACACACAGGAACCTACTAATTTGAAGTCCCTCGCCAAACAACTTGATCGTTGGACAAGAGGTTTTCACCAAGTGATGGCTCTTAAATCAAAACAGTTTCGCAAAAGAACGAGGGTCACATGGACGGTGTATGGCGCAAAATATGAGGGATTATTTAGTAGTTTAATTTATCTTGGTATTCCTTTGTTCCTGATTACGTATTTGTTGTTTGGGTTTGGGCTCAAGCCAAAATACTTTGCCACTTTTTTCTTAGTAGATTTTGTTATCCAATATTGTTTGGTAACAATAGCTATTAATAAAAAGTTACGCATAGAAAGAAGCGATAAAGCTTTTTTAAAAGCTGTTAAAGAATCTATGCTTAACATGTTGCCGTGGTATTTTCTACGGGCAATGAATTCGGTACAGTTCTTGAAAACGTTTGTCGGAACAATCATTGATACAAAATTTAAGGGGATTCGAGATTGGTCCAAGAACGCAATTTGGGAACGCCCGAAAGAGATTCAATAAAAAGGAGGAAAAAAGAATTTCAGGGGGTGCCAGAACTGGCACCCCCATTTTTTTTATTTTAAATTTCTGCTAAAATATAAATATGCCCCGTAGTGAATTCTCGACTGCTGCAGGGCAGCAAGATAATTTTAATTAGTCGAGAATCTACTACGGTGTATGGATTTATACTTGTTTGAAAAAATCAACGGACTGGTTTTTGAATCAAAAGCACTGGATTATATCGGGATGTTTTTGGCTGATTTTTACCAGTATATTATAGGAGCTGTTATTATAATTCTTTTATTATGGAAGAAAAACCGTTTAATGGTTTTGTCAGTTACAATTTCTGTTTTTCTTTCCCGTCTTGTGATTGCGGAAATCATAAAAACCATTGTCCAACGTGCTCGGCCGTATATGGTGTTGGAAACAGCAAATAAAATAATTGCGGAAAATGCCGATTTTAAATCAATGCCATCAGGCCACGCGGCAATATTTTTTGCCCTGGCAACGGCAATTTATTTTTTCAATAAAAAATTAGGGGTATTCTTTTTTGTGAGCGCGATTTTAATTTCTCTCGCCCGCGTTTTCTGCGGAGTCCATTGGCCATCGGATATTCTAGTCGGAGCGATAATTGGTATTATTTCAGGGATAATAGTTGGAAAAATAATAAAAAAATATAAAACTAAAAAAATAATTCTTGACTTTTGAAAATCGATTTTATATAATAAATATGCTCGTATTTGGTAATAGGAGCCAGAAATGAGCGAATGTCGCAATTATAGTGGTTGCTTTTTGTCAGTTTCAAATCTGCTTCTGAATGACAAATCAGAGGAGAGATAAGAGGAGCGTCTTCCACTTTAATATTTGTTTTCACTATCGCTCTGTGAAAACATACGTGCGATGTTCGCTCTTTTTTGATACATTTATGATATAATTAACTATATGTTATCAAAAGAAAAAATTGAACAATTTAGAAAACAAATTGAGGGCGATATTTTGACGCAAAGATATTGGCGTGAGGTTTATGCGACCGATGCGAGCATTTATAAATTTGTTCCAGAGCTGATTGTTTTGCCAAAAACAAAACAGGATATACAAAAGACAATTAAATTCGCCAAAGAAAACAAAATCGGCATTACTTGCAGAACAGCAGGAACATCCGTTGCAGGTGCAGCAGTTGGCCCGGGAATTATTCTTGATTTTACAAGATATTTCGACAAAATATTGGAAATTATTCCCCCTTCGACAAGCTCAGGGCAAGTCGCTTTTGTTCGTACACAGCCCGCAGTAATTTATGATGATTTACAAGCAAAGCTTGCTGAAAAGGGATTATTTTTGCCGCCTGTGCCGGCTTCCTCAAGAGCTTGTATGATTGGGGGCAATGTAGCAACTAAGGCCTGCGGCGGAGGCGCGGTAAAATATGGAACTCTTGATGATTTTATGCTGGCAATTGAATTTATTGATGCTGACGGCGATATTGTTAATACTGAAACCGGACAAGGAGTTGAAAAATTCAAAGAAAAACTGGAAGCTCTGCGGAAAAAGATTTTAAATGACAAAAAATCAATGGCAATCATCAACCGCAAGGCTGATGTGCAGAATGCTTCCACTTATAATATTTTTGCTTTTGATAAATATGCTGATACTAATGAATTGATTGCACATCTGATGATGGGGAGCATCGGCACTTTGGGTATTTTTACGGAAATTAAATTAAAAGTTATAGAAAAGCCTGCCTCGTTGGCAGGCGGGCCTGTTTCCTGGGCAGTGTTTCTGGCTGACTTATATCAGATTGATAATTTTATCAAGGAAGTTAAGCGACTTGGTTGTTCTGGGGTTGAGTTAGTTGATAAGGTTTCGCTGGAGCTTGCTTCAAGCTGTTTTCCGATGTTGGGACTTTCTAAACAAGCAGAAGCGATGTTTATTGTACAGTTTGACGAAAAAATAGAAGCAACATTAAAGGAGTTTGAAAATTCATTAAAGAATTTTAAACTGGTCGGCGAGGTTATTAAGGATGCGGAAAAAATGGCAAAAATCTGGGAATTAAGAAAATGCTTATTACCTTTGACTGCAAAATTTTCTCCGACTACCAAGCCACTGGTTTCTATTGATGATGTCGGAGTAAGAATAAAAGACCTTCCTGATTTAATAAAAGATTTGAGGCAGATATTTAAGGATTTGAATATCCAGGTCACTTTATACGGGCACGCAGGCACAGGCACGATTCATATTGATCCGGTAATTGAAGCAACAAGCAAGAAACACGTGAAAATAATCAAGAAAATTGCGGATAAAGTTTATGCTGCGGTCTTTAAATATGACGGTACAATTGCCACAGAGCATGGCGGAGGTAGATGTAGAAGTATGTATTTGAAAAAAGAATGGGGTAGAAAGATACTAAAATATCTTAAAGAAATCAAGAAAATCTTTGACTCTGATGATATTCTTAATCCTGAAACAATGTTCAGCAAGGCAAAGATTTATGATAATATAAAAATTCCAATGAAACCGCTGGGGCTAGAAGAATGGTCTTGTATGGAATGTGCTTATTGCCAGAATAAATGTCCTGCTTGGATTACTGCGAAAAAAGGCGAGACAGGGCCAAAACAATTCAAAAATTTAATTAGGTACAGAGTTTTGGAAGTTAAAGAAGGTGATCCGGAAATCCCTGCCATAGAGGGGCAAATCAAAAAGTGTGTTCTTTGCGGAAACTGCACCAAAACCTGCGAAACTATTGTTGGCGCAAAACTAAAAGAGTTCAATGAGAATTATCGCAATGATTTGACAGGGAAATAATATCCTGTTATAGTTAATATATCAAATAAGCCAAAAAAGGAGGAGTAATGAAATTTATAAGTTTTTTGCCGCTCGTAACAGGGAGTTTTATCTTTCTTGCTGGTTTTTTAAACATCATCTGGCAGCTGGAGATTCTCCTGAAGATTTCAGTTTTTGCTTATTTAATCAGCATTTCGGTGTTTTTCTTAGGGTTATATCTCGGAAAATCCGAATCGCTGGAAAAAAGCGAACAGGTTTCCTGAACCGCAAAGCGGGGGAGAGGTAAAAACCTCAACCCCGCTATTTTTATTTAAATTCAATTAACGTTCACTTAAGCTACGATCGTAGCTTAAGTTGACGTGATAACATAATAATTTATATTTCTGATTTATATCTTTGTCTGATATATTTTATTCTGGCTTTGGAAGTAGAGGATTCTATCTGAAGCATTATAAATTATTTGTGGCTTGTCAGTAGTAATGAAATTTACAGTATTGCGCGGAAAGTGGCTGTCGAGTTCAGTAATTAAAATCGTGTTATCGGTTGCAACAATTAAATGCTCATCGGTTTCGGGCATCCAGATTACGTCATTGATTTTTACGTTGAAATCAATCTTATCCAAATCTCCTTTTTGGCGCAAAATTGAGTTATTACTGACATCGTCCAGCCACAAAATCTCAACTGATTTGTCTTTTTGGCAGAGCAGTTTTTTATTGTCGCTGGAGAGAATCCATTTTCCTTGATTAAAACTCGGAAATACCTGCTCAAAAAACTCCGCTGATTTTAAGGTAGTTAAATCCAGTTCGAAAATCTGGCCAGTTAGGTTATCCAAATATAAAATACCGTTTTTATAAACCACAAAATTGAGTACGTTTTTGGCCAGAGTTTTTGAGGTTTTTGTTTCATTAAGATCTTTATTGGCGATGAAATAAGGATTTGTTTCCTTTTTTTCAAACAGAGAATATTCCGCGCTTTCTGTAGCCACTAATGAGATTTTAGGATTAGACGACACAAGTAGAATATTATTGGCTTTTGCCACCAGATTAGGTTCAACAGTTAATTCCTTGTGCCAAGGATGAAAATCCGTCTTTGTTATTTCAATATCGTATATTTTGGGCGGCAATCGCCTGATAAGTTTGGTGGTTTTTCCTTTCGGGTTGTCATTAATATAAATGTTAGCTCCTGACGGCGCTGATTTTAGATAAATTCCGCCCGTAGCGACAATGGTCTTTTTCTCCCAGTCAAAAGTATAGCCCAGGGCATAAAAAATAATCAGCGGGACGAAAACAATAAATATCAGCACAAAGAAATAAAAAATAATTCTGCGTGTTCTTCGAGTCATAATCTTAATTTAGCACTTTTAAAAATTATTGCCAAGACGAATAAAATAGGGTAAGATGTAATTATGTTTGTGAGAAAAATTGGCATAGATCTAGGTACGGCCAATACTTTGGTTTATATTCCTCAAAAAGGGATAGTGATTAATGAACCTTCTGTGGTTGCTGTATCCATTGAAGATAACCGGGTTCTGGCAGTGGGCAATGAAGCCAAGGAAATGATTGGGAAAACACCTGAAACTATTGTCGCTTACCGTCCATTAAAAGACGGCGTGATTGCTGACTACCGGGTCACCCAAGCAATGTTGTCCTATTTTATCAATAAAGCAGGAGGTAGATTTAGGATATTCAAGCCGGAAGTTATGGTCTCTATTCCAGCAGGTATAACTTCTACTGAAAGAAGAGCAGTAATTGAAGCAACTCTCCACGCAGGAGCCAAGACAGCCTATGTTGCCAAAGAACCGATTCTGGCAGCTATTGGCGCTGGAATCCCGATTAATTCGCCTGCAGGCAATATGATTGTTGATATTGGCGGAGGTACGTCAGAAGTGGCGATTATTTCTTTAGGGGGAATCGTTGCTTGGTCTTCAGTCAGAGTAGCAGGAGATAAGATTGATAAAGCGATTGCCGACTATATCAAGAAAAAATACAACCTGGCTATCGGCGAAAGAACCGCCGAACAAATTAAAATTCAAATTGGCAGCGCTATTCCTAATCCTGAACGCGGAAACTTAAAAATAAAAGGCAGGGACTTGATAGAAGGCCTGCCGAAAACAATTGAATTTACCAACAAAGAAGTGGTTGAGGCGATTTCAGGAGAATTGAAAGAAATCGTCAGGGTGATCAAAAGCGTTTTACAGGTTACCCCGCCGGAATTGGCTGCTGATGTCATAGATAGAGGAATGTTTTTATCCGGTGGCGGGGCATTATTATCTAATATTGATGATTTGATTTCTAAAGCAACTGGCGTTTCTTGCTATGTTGTTGGCGACCCGTTGCTTAGCGTTGTTAAAGGAACAGGTATTATTTTAGAAAATCTGGAAGTTTATAAACGAAGCATAATGTCAAAAAAATGAAAATCGGGATTGCTGTAAATATTTCATTAGAACGTCGGACTGGTGTTGAGGAATATGTTTACAATTTATTGACGAATTTTCCGATGCTTGAAGAATCCAAAAAGCATCGGATTTTAATATATTCTCCTGATAATTTAAAATGGCCATTCAAAAAACTTTGGACCCAGATAAGATTAAGCTGGGAGATGTTTAAAAATCCTCCCGATGTCTTGTTTGTGCCAGCGCATACTTTTCCATTAATCCATCCAAGGTTGGTTATTACTATTCAGGGGCTGGAATTTGAGAAACTGCCGAAAATGTATCCATTTTTTAAAAGATTATTTTTGCGCTGGATGACAAAAAGAAATGTCAAAAAAGCAGACAGGATAATTGTTCCGTCTCAAAATACGAAAGATGATTTAATTGAATTTTATCATGCCGATACAAGCAAGATTTTTGTAATTCATCACGGCGTCGGAAACCCCTTGCCCGCCGAAGCGCAAAGCGCGAAGGAGGGGCAGGCCGAAATATTAAATACTCCATACTTACTATATCTCGGCAGGGGAGACCAAAGAAAAAATATTCAGGGTTTAATTAAAGCGTTTAAAATTTTAAAACAAGATCATCAAATCCCGCATAAATTAATTTTAGCCGGACCGAATATTGGTTACAAAATTTATAAAAATTTAAAAGATGATGTTATTTGTACTGGCTATGTTGATGATAATAAAAAATGGTCTTTATTAAAAAATGCTGATGTCTTTATCTTTCCGTCTTTTTACGAAGGATTTGGGATTCCGGTTTTGGAAGCGCAGAAAGTCGGAACGCCGGTAGTTGCTGCGAGCACTTCAAGTTTCTCCGAGATTTTAGGAGACCACCGCCGTGGCGGGGCAAGTAGCGCACTACTGGTAAATCCGTATCGCCCAACAGAAATCGCAGAGGCAATCCATAAAATTATCCGCAATCAGAATTTCAGCGATGAATTAATTAAAAGAGGTTATGAAAATGTTCAGCGTTTTTCTTGGTCCAAATGCACTAAAGAAACACTGGAAATAATTACTAATGTCTAAAATTGCGATAATACATGATTATTTGGCTTCTTACGGCGGGGCGGAAAAAACTTTTAAAATTTTGTCCGATATTTTTCCCGATGCCGAGCTTTATACATTGTTTTACCTTCCGGACATTAAACAAAAATTATTTCCAATCAAGCGAGTGCATACTTCGTTTTTGCAGAAATTTCCTAAATTCATGCGCAAGCACTATCAATGGCTTTTGCCATTATTGCCGATTGCTACCGAGACCGTTGACTTGCGCGATTTCGATATAGTAATTTCCTCCAGTCATTCTTGGGTTAAAGGAATTATTACCCGTCCCAAAACCACGCATATCTGTTATTGTTATAGTCCGACCAGGTATTTATGGGACAAATCAAGAAAGAATTTCTTGTTGCATTATTTCAGAATGTGGGACAGACAGGCATCAGAACGGGTGGATGAATTCATTGCCTGTTCAAAGGCAATACAAGAGAGAATCAAGAAATACTACAAAAGAGATTCCGTGGTGATATACCCGCCCGCAACGCCAGCAAGCTGGCTTGCTTGGCGGGCGGGCCCGCCCATTCAATCTCGGGGTGAATTTTACTTAATCGTCTCTCAATTACGCAAATACAAACGCATTGATTTAGCAATTGAAGCTTTCAATAAATTAGGATTGGAATTAATGATTATCGGCACTGGACCAGAAAAAAGATTTTTACAGAGCATAGCCAAAAAAAATATAAAATTTTTAGGATGGCAGCCGGATGAGGTCGTGAATAAGTATTACCAAAATTGCACAGCTTTTATTTTTCCATCAGAAGATGATTTCGGTATAGCGCCGGTTGAGGCAATGTTTTTCGGCAAGCCGGTTTTGGCTTTCAGGTCAGGAGGGGCGATTGAAACAATCATCGAAGGCAAAACAGGGGAGTTTTTCGATTATCAAAATCCAGCAGTTTTGGCAGATGGCATCCGCAGGCTGCGTTTAAAAAATTACGACTCGAAATTTATCGCCGCACATGTCCAGAAATTCAGCAGAGAGAAATTTGAAAAAGAAATAAAAGAGTATATAGATAAAGTGCATAAGGTCATTAACATATTGCACTCTATGAGGCCTAAGTAGATTTAGGATTTCATGGAGTTTTTTAATCATATTCATTGTAAGTATACGGGTATCAAAGGATTTGTAGATTTATACAATTATGCTTTAAGATATCGG
>JAHILA010000012.1 GCA_018897295.1 Patescibacteria group bacterium | reverse complement strand
TACGACTTCATGATCTTGATGTTTTGTGTAATACTATGGATATTACCCATTATTTGATTGATCCCGGCAAGCCAGCACAAAACGGCAAGGTCGAACGATCACATCGAACAGATCAAGAACACTTTTACGAACGGAATACGTGTAATAGTTTTGAAGAATTAAAATACAAATTACGATTATGGAATATGTACTACAATGATACAAAACATTGTGGTCTAAACGGTAAAACTCCTAACCAAACTCTCGGATTAAGAGTGCAAAATGTCCGTATCTAAAACACTTGAGTGGTTTTTATGACTATTCTTTTCCAGGCAGTATTTATCGGCCAACAGCTAACCAGATACAAAACAGCTTCATCTTTCTGTGTCTGGAAAACCAGATCCTTTGGCGCTTTTATCTCTTTATTGATAACGCGGTAAGTATAAGCTTTATTTTTGGAAAAAACAACAATTTCGTCATTAATATTAAGTTTATTTAATAGGGCGAAGATAGAGCCGTATTGTCCTTTATACCAAGGATAAGCCGAGCTGTGGCCCATAATTACCATTGTCCCCTTCTCGTTTAAAGCAGATGAGCCAGGCAGATAAATAACTCCGCTTTCTAGATCTTTTTGAAATCCAACTTCGGTAGTGCTTTGGGATATAACCACTGGCGCTTCTATGGCTAAGGATGGGATTATTAATTTATCGGGTAAAATGTATTCTTTTATTTCTTTGTCTTTTCCCCCGCCAGAAATCGAATCAGAAAACCTGGATGCTGACGGAACTCCAATAAATGAATATTTTATTTGGACATAAATATATCTGCCATTGAAAATAAAAATAGAAATACTGAAAATAACCAGAAAAATAATCAAAAAGATAATAAATTCTTTCATAATTTAGATGATATCTATGCCACTGTTTAATATTGCCCCGCCATTGAATAATGTTATAGCAGCAATTAAAACAATAAAAATCAAAACCATTAAAATCATTCTCGGATATTGTACCTTGATATTAATAAAGATGCTTAACATTAAAACCAGGCTGATTATTCCCAAGACAATCAGATAGATCTTTTGTATCCATGATTCTGATTTTTCTATTGTAAGTCCGGCAATGTTTTCTGGTTCTTTTATAATGTCTCTGATTCCCATTTGCGTGAAAACCTCAGGCCCCTTTAAGACGACTTCTTCACTTTTAACATTCGTTTCCGGAACAGGAACTTCTATTTTATTTTCATTCTTATTGATTTCGGAAACAACTACTTTTGTCGGAGTCGTAGCTACGGCTTTTACTGAACTCTTGCCGAAAAACTGGACAGCTATAGTGGTTTTTTTACCGTCTATCTCACCTTCAACAACCGCAATACCTACATCCTGGTAATTTCCATTTAAAATATTTGCTCTGTGGGACGGCGAATTCATCCAGGCCTGATGCACGTATTCGCTTTCAGTAAAGTCCTTGGCCAGGTTTTCTCCGGCTGCCACATATTTGTAGCCGACTTTACTCATCCAATACCAAGGCGTAATGCCGTCCGGACTGGTATGGGCAAAATAGTTTTCATTCAACATATCTGTTGCCTTTTTTTCAGCAGCCATAACTAATTGCTGATTGACAGTTAAGGGTTTTAATCCTTGGGCAATTCTGTCTTCATTAAGCATTTCTATTAATTTAGAATTGGTGATTATAGCAAAATGGGTTGTTTGCGGAAAATAATAAACCCAGGAGAAAATCACAAATTTTACGACCAATAAAACCACAGCCAATTTAAAAAGGTTTTTTGGCTTAAAAATATGCGGCTTCCATAAGTTTTTCTGGTTTGGGATAAACATTCTCTCAAACCATTTTGCTATGTTTCTCATATACCCACATTATACCACTAAAAAATAGTATTTGTCAACCCCGTTAATGATTAAGGGTGTCTTTTATTACGCTAAAATCTTACAGGTTTTATCCCGTAAGATTTTTATTCATTCCTAAAATCTATATTACCACGGCAAAATCTCTTTCCACTTTGGCAAAGGGTAATTGACTCTAACTGATTTGGTTATGGAACAAGCGTGCCCGTCTGAATCAGTAACCCGTAGAATAACATTGTACTTCCCTATGGATGAGAATGATGCTGAGGCATTTTCCTCTGTTGATGTTGACGGATCTCCTGACGTAATTGTCCATAAATAAGTATCGCCTTTAATAATTGAACAATCTTTGCCATTAACCGGATCTTCATCCCAGCATCTGGAAGTATCAGTAAAGTTCACTGCTTCCCCGGTATTAGGATAGTTTGGAATCCAAGTAAAATCGCAGGACGGATAATGATGAACCGGAGTGGTTAATGAAAATGGTATACCATTGGTCCAATTAGATGGCAAACTATGTTCGTCATATACTCTCACTCTCCAATAATATGTAGTATTAAATCCAAGCTGGTTCGCGATAGGCTGAGTGGCAACAAAGATTGAATAGCTGTCTAATGACGGACTTGGGTCTGATAAGCCAGTGATATCCATATTTACCTGCGGAGACGAGAAATCCGAATTATTGTCTATCAGTAATATGTATCTGGATTGCTTGTCTTTATCCGGATCCGAGTACGTCCATCTGAATGTATAGAATGGCACTGGCTGATAACAGACATCTGATGGTGTAAGAGAAAGATTAGTAGCTGTTGGTTTGTCATTAATATCAACTAATATTATTCCTCCTTCTGCAAAATTAGACCAATTGCCTGCAAGGTCTTTTACTCTGTATCTGAATTGATATTGATATTTATCTTTGCCTGTATAGGTAAAATTATTGATTGTTGTTGAATAATCCTGATAAACAGACCAGGCAGGAGAAGAAGCCAATTTAGACCT
>JAHILA010000011.1 GCA_018897295.1 Patescibacteria group bacterium | reverse complement strand
TAATAAAATAGACCGAGTTTTTGGCGAAGATGGACAAATCACCCGTTCAACCCAAAAAAGATTTAGTTACAATTTTAGCAAGGTTAAAGAAATTCTTGAGCCAATTGGCAAATGGAACGAAATTTTAACAATTGATATGCCCAAATTCAGAAAATTGATTGAGACCCTCCCCTACTATCTAAAAAAAGAAATAGACCAAACAAAAACATTAGAAAGAGAATTTAAGGTGATTTCAGCGGTGAAGAAGAAATAAATTATCAACATTTGATGTTGATAATAATGAAGAGAAGTAAAGTTTTGCAAATGTTTTCGGGATGAACGAAGTTTTTATTTCTTTCTTTTTATTTCGTATCAGGCGATATTATTATTTTTTTAAATTAAATATTAGTTGAGTAAAAAATATTTCCAAAATTTATTATTATATTTTTTTCTTAAATCTTTATCTATGTTCCATTTCATCTTATAAAGTAAATATATTAATGGGAACGATAGAAATAAAAGCCCCAAAAGGACAATAATTGGTGCGGCAATTAAAGAAAATAATCTTGATTTAAAGTCTCCATAAGGTGATGAAATATTTTCATAGTTAACTGTCCAATCTTTCTTTCTCGGGACAATATCAATATTTAAATCCTGAATATATTCTTTTGAATACATATTGTATTCAAAAATTAATTTCTCTTGTTTGTTTAATAAATCTATTTTCCATCTATGTTTATTCTCAAGAGATTCTTCTTTTTGTACATTTATTCCGTTTAATATTTTATTGGGTATGGTTTTGATGGTCGGTTGTTCTACAAAATGGATATTTGGATTATCGGATGAGATAACCATGTCAAAATCTTCAATAGATTTGTTACTACTATTCTCCAAAATCTCCAAAAGTACCGTAAGTGAAAAATAACTTTTTATTTTATATTCAGGCTCATCTCGCAAAATATATTTTATTTCGACAGGGTTATTAATGTCAGATCTATTATTCAGTTTATTTTCTGAAAGTATTTTAGAAACAACTAACACATTATTTTCTTTACCTAAATAATCTTTTATATAGTAACCTACGGTGGTAGATATTACTGTGATAATTAGGAATAGAAAAACATATTTAAAACTAAAAGAAGGTTTAACTTCGTTCATATTATTCGATCTTTAATATTTAATTTAAAAAAATAATCATTTGGAATAATGTTTGCGTATTTCTTTTTCCGTTTTGGGCGAAGAGCAAGGGACAGAGCGGGATCAAGGGGTATGCCCTTTACTAGAATCATAAACTCGAAGAATAGGATAGCGATTTAATATAGTTTTCCATATATTCAAAATCAGGATTTCCGTTTTTGCTTGGTAATTTTATGCTTATTTCTTCCATTCTTGTTTGGCTGCATTTTCTTCCATAGTTATACCTGTATTGTTCCAAATTCAAAATTGTTGTTAAAAACATCGCAATATATTTATTCATTTTGAATTTTGGTATTAATTTTTCGACATGATCACTTGCAGAAAATGGCAATGCTTGATAAGAACAATAACCCAAAACAGCACTATCGGCTACTAAAACATCGCCTTCTTCTGAGTAAAAATTATAAAATCCTTCAATGCCGTTATTGGTTGCTTGTGTCGTAACAAAAGGGTATTTGCCTTTTCCGTATTCCGCTAATTCTAAAAGAGGCGTTGTTTTGCTTCCTTGTATTTTAAATAAAGTCGTCATTTCAAAATTCTTCCAATTTGTAATATTTAAACTAACTTTATTTTTTGAAAACGACAATTTAGAAACTTGCTCCGACAAACCATTACCTAATAAAAATGTTACATAATTTAACTGTGTTTGAATAAAATCATCATCAGATAAGTTTGAGTAATCTGTTTCCATATATGCTTCCGCTGACCATTCTATTTCAGCAGTAACTATTTGGTTGACACTAAATCCAGGTTCATTTTTTCTATTGATAAAATTTGAAAGCCACTTTTTTTTAATCTCTGACCATTTGCCATAAGCGTCAATTCTTCCTTTTGTCTTTCTTTTTACAAATCCGTCATCTTTGTAATAACCAAAATATGTTTCTTTATGGTTTGGGTGTGGTTTATGGGCTGTAAAAACCATGGCACAAGAAACAACACCTACTTTTGAATTAAAGAACAATTCATCTGGCATTGATAAAACCGCTTGTAGCGTATGTTTTTCAAGAATTTTCTTTTTTAACTCCAAAACCTTGCCGCTTGTCGCTAAAGCACTTTGCATTGGCACAATTGCAACACAAGTTCCGCCATCAACTAAGCATTCTAAATTATTCAAAATAAACTCTAATTCATCTGTATCGGTTTTTTTGTTTGATTTGTAAGGTGGATTCAAAAAGCCAACCGTTGGTTTCTTTGCCCTTACCTCTTCAATCACTTCTTCATCAAAACAACTGCCATTTATGATATTTGTTTTTCCGTCTTGGTGGATATACATATTTGAAATCGCCAAAGCAAAAATATGCGATTGATATTCAGTTCCGATAAGCTGTTTTGATTTTATTTCTTTAATTTTTGTTTCATCGCCTTTTGCATCTGCGATCATTTTCTTCATTGCGCTAATCAAGAATCCTCCCGTACCAGCACAATTATCATAAGCAATTGAATTTTTGTTTACTTGTGCCAAATCCGAAAAAAATTCTGTAATGTGTGGAGGCGTTAATACAATCCCCAATCCTTTATCACTGTTTGCGTATCTTAAAAATTCAATATAAAGCTGACCCAAAACATCAAAGTATCTATGCGTTTTAATAAAAGCATTTATGTTTTCATCAATCTCATCAATAATCTCTTTCAAAACATTTTCTTTTTTGGATAAAGAAGTATCTGTTTTGATAAAACTAAATTGAGTATTTAAATTCTCTAATTTTTTGCCTGCGATATTTGCATTCTCCAATTCATCAGAAACCGTTTGGATAAGAGAAGCAGCAAGATTTTCTGGTTTTTTATGTGAGGCATAAGACTTTTTAAAAGCCGTATTTTCTAAAGCAATTAAAATTGAACTAATCAATAAACTTCTTTGACTTTCAAGAATTTTATAAGTGTGTAACTTTTCGTTAAGTCGTTTTGTGAAGTCCAAAAGAGAATTATAATCTTGTCTGAATTTTTCTGGACTTTTTAAATATCCGTTTAAATAGTCGTCAACAGGCAAAAATTTATTTCCAAAAATTGAAATTGCCTTTTTCTCATCTCTCAAATGTAAAAAATGAGAAACTCTTAACGATTGTTTTGTTTCTCCGCTAATTGCGATTGCTAAAACATCAAAACCCCTAGATAAATAGGAAGCATAAAGTAAGGCGCCATCAACCGCGAACTCTGAATATTTGTCATAATCTTTGCTTTCGTGTTTAGTTACATCCGCTTTGCATTCAACAACAATTAATAAATCAGGATTAGTTTTGTAACTAATGATAAATTCGGGATAACCTTTCCCGTCGCCTTTTTTTGAGGCAGTTTTTAACAACTTATCAATTTTTGGATTATCTGAGCGTTGTTCTTCTATGAAAACAGAATCCAAAAATTTAGAAAAATGTTCGCGAGCTAAAAACTCGGTTTTTCTTTCATTCATAATAATATTTTTATATTGTATTATATCTAAAAATCGCTAAAAAAGAAAATTTAGGACCAACTTATAATGGGCTTTTTGATCACATATTTAACAACGCCGTTTATCAAAAATTTGTCGGTTTCATGAATAAAAATTGGCGGATGATTTTCTGTTGATTCAGACATTAGAGAAATAATTTTATTTTTAGAATCCAGTAATAATTTTTTTATGTTTGCGCAATTATCAATAATTGCCAAAACATAGTCGTTTGGCTGGGGTTGTTTTTTTGAATTAATAATTACATAATCTCCGTCTTCAATATTTTGTCCATTGATATTCGCCTTGTTCATTGAATTACCTGATGCCTTAATAGCAAGTAGTTCATTGCTATCTTTAATAATATTTTTTGATACTTTAATATACCCTTCCAAATTTTCTTCTGCGAAAATATTTGCATCACCGCAGTTTGCATATCCTAAAACTGGAATCGCTAAAAACAATCCTTTTTGCGGAGTATCATCTTTAATATGTTTGATTTTACCAGTTTTTTTATCAATTTTAATAAAACCTTTTTCTTCAAGTTTTTTCAAGTGATAAGATATTTTAAAGGGGTGAGATTCTCCGACCAATCTTCCAATTTGTCTAAGTCCATCTCGTTTTAAATTTAACTTGTCGGCAAAACTTAATATTTTTTGTTGAATTGGATGCATATTTTTTAAATACCGGTTATGTTTCTATCATAATCCTCCGTTTAATACCTGTCAAGTGTTTGACGCTTTAATATAAATTTGACAGAAATAAATGTTTTTGCTAAGATGAGAGCATAAATACCAAAATCAAAACGGGACCTAGTCGAACCCCACTTGAAAATATGCGGTCGAATATCCGCACAAACCACCTTAATAATTAAAGGATAGCACATCTTCAGGTTTTGGGGAAATTTAATCATTAAATTTAGAAAATTATGTACAGAAAAGAACGATGGTCAAATGAAACAATTTTGGATGTTTGGGAAAAGGGCAAAATTGTAGGCGATAATGATCCAAAAGTATTTAGAAAAGACGCATGTGGAGCATGGATGCAGTTTAGTAAGCATGGCGACAGAGATGCAAAATATGGTTGGGAGATAGACCACATTATACCAGAATCAAATCGCGGTAGTGATGCTCTTTCTAATCTACAACCCCTACATTGGAAAAATAATGTTGAAAAAGGAGATTCGTCTCAATTGAAATGTGCAATTAGAGATTAGTATTCTATAATTAAACAAGGATAAAACTGCCGTAATAGGCGGTTTTATTTTTATAATAAATAAAAATCGTTCCCCAAATCTACTTTGGCGTGTATTTCTCAAAATTGCCACAGGGTTTGTAGCCGGCTGCTTGGGCTTCTTTTTCGGAGGAGAATTGAATTTGGTTTTGAGGTGATATTCTTTGGGCATGCGGGCAGTCGGGCCAATGGTATTTGTCGCTGTTGATGCTTCCTACAATTTTTCCTTCAGCCACTACGGATTGTTGGATGGAGGCCGTTAAAGATGGCGTTTCAATCACAATTGGCTTGTCTTCAACTGACGAAACGGACAATCGGCCAAATCCAAAACTAATTAAGGCGGTTAGGACAATTCCCGTGGTTAAGATGATTTCGGGTTCGTATTTCTTGACGAATTTTTTAATTTGAGATAACATAGAGGCATGTCTAAAACAAAAGCGGCGGGGTCTACAAAGTTAGGTCGCGATTCGCAACCACAATATTTAG
>JAHILA010000010.1 GCA_018897295.1 Patescibacteria group bacterium | reverse complement strand
TATGCCCCGTAGTGAATTTTTGACTGATGCGGGGCCCCGTAGTGAAATTTCAACATTGCGGGAAAAAGAGCTTCGCTCAGTTGAAATTCTACTACAGGGCGGGGCATCATAATAATTTTAATTAGTCAAAAATCTACTACGGGGTATGGCAATAATTTTGGTTTTTTGGAAATGGTATTATGGCGAGGCAATGAAAAATGTTTTAAATGCTTGGAGGAATTTTATTATTTTTGCTCTGAATTATTTTTCTATTCCTTTGCTTTTAAAAACATTATTCGCGCCATGGAAAAGAGATATTACCCGTAAGCCGAGGGGATTGGATATTAAAAAATTTCTTGATTATCTGGCCTTTAACCTAATTTCCCGCGGATTGGGATTTCTGGTGAGATTGGTTACAATTTTAGTTGGTATTGTATTTTTAATTTTAGTAGCTGTTGCTGGAGCAATATTTTTCGCGTTCTGGCTAGTTTTGCCCCTAATTCTACTGGGGCTTTTAATTTTTGCAATATGTTTGATTTAGAAAAAGGAAATTTAATGTATCGGGCGATCCAGCTGGAAAGAGTTTTCCCGTTGAAAATTATAAAAATCCTGAATATTATTTTTATTCTTCTCGCTTTGATTTTCCTTGCGGGATTTTTAAAGTCAGGATTTTTAGAATTGTCTTCGCAGCAAAGTTTTGCCATATTTATAATTCTTATCTGTTTTTTTGTCATTTCTTCGATTTACTTGGCGTTTGTTGATGCCTTGCGCCAGAATTTTTTAATAAAATCGTCCTTGGCCGACCGGCTTTCAGCGGAAAAAGTAAAAGATGTTAATCTGGCGCAATATTTGGATTTCCGCGTAGCCAGGGCAATTGTCAGAGCGTTGAAATTTTGTCAGAAGAAAAAGAGGGGATTAAATACTTTTGCGGTTGTGTATTATTTTTGGGAAGACGCCAAAGGTAAATATATTTTTAATAATCTTGGTCTGGATCGGGATTTATTCAGGGAAAAATTAAAAATAGAAATTAAACAAACAATTGAGCCAGGCGATGATGAGCAAAAATTCATGTCAATTTTGAAAAATGCTGCTGTCTTGGCTATTTCCAGCTTCCATAGAACTATTGAAGCAAGGGATTTCTTGGTTGCTGCTGCCGAAGGAAACGATAATTTCAGAAATATTTTATCTGCTTCAGAAATGACTTTTGAGGATGTTGACCACATGGCAATCTGGGAAGATTATACTGAACACGAAATATTAAAAAGAAAACAATTTTGGCTCTTGGAGAATTTATTGCGCAGAAGGGGGGTGGGCAAGCGCTGGGCAGCCGGCTATACCGTCAACCTGGATCATTATAGCGTTGAGGTCACTGAAATTATCAAAAAAGAAGATTTATCAATTAATCTAATCGGTCATAAAAAAGAAATTTATGCCATTGAAAGAATTCTCTCCCGAAGCGGAGAAAACAATGTTTTGCTTATTGGCGAGCCGTGTTCAGGCCGTTCAACTATTGCTTACGGTTTTGCCAAGAAAGTTGTTGAAGGAAGAAGTTTTCAGAATTTAAATGATAAGCGAGTATTAGAACTGGATATGCAGGCAGTATTGGCAGGGCTAAACAGTTCCGGCGATATTCTGGAAAGATTAAGAATAATATTTACCGAAGCAATAAGCGCCGGCAACATTATTTTGATTATTGACGAGATTCATAATTATTTGGGCTCTGAAAAAGGTCCGGGCGCTGTTGATATTACTTCAGTCCTGTTGCCGTATCTGAATTCGCCGAATTTTCAGATTATCGGATTAACAACTATTGATGGCTGGCATAAATACATTGAAAACAATACCTCGGTCAAAAATTTGTTCGTTAAGGTAGAGATGAGCCAACCGACTTCAAAACAGACAATTTTTATTCTTGAGGATATGCTGCCTGGACTGGAAAGAAAATACAATATTTTTGTAAGTTATCGGATTTTGCGGGACATTATCAAACTGACAGACCGTTATATGGCAGATAAGCCGTTTCCTGCCAAAGCTGTAGATATTTTAACTGAGGTTTTGGTTTATACGAAACAAAAAAGAGAAAAGGCAGTTTTGCCGGAGTATGTAAATAAAATTATTTCAGAGCGTGTCGAAATACCAATAGGCGCAATCCATGAGGATGAAAAGAAAAAACTTCTGCATCTTGAAGAAAGAATTCATGAAAGAATTGTTGACCAGGAAGAAGCAGTGAAAGTTATTTCCCAGGCAATGAGAAGGGCAAGAGTGGGAATGAAATCAAAGAAAAGGCCGATTGGCAGTTTCTTATTTCTTGGACCGACCGGAGTCGGCAAGACCGAAACTTCAAAAGCTCTGGCTGAAGCGTATTTTGGTTCAGACAGTAAAATGATTAGATTTGATATGTCTGAATATCAGGAAATTTCTACTATTAATAGATTAATCGGGTCTGAAGGAAAAAGCGAGCCAGGACTTTTGACTAATGCGGTGAATGATGACCCGTTTTCCTTAATTCTTTTGGATGAAATTGAAAAAGCCCACCCCAATATTTTGAATCTTTTTCTTCAGGTTTTGGACGAGGGCTGGCTGACTAATGCTTTTGGCAAGAGAGTGAATTTTGCTGAATCAATTATTATCGGCACTTCTAATGCTGGCTCAGAATTAATTAGGCAGTGCGTAAAGCAAGGAAGGAACTTAGCGTCTTTTAAAGAAGATTTAGTTGATTATCTAATGAAGGAGAAAATTTTCAGAGCAGAATTTTTAAATCGTTTTGATGCAGTAGTGGTATTCAAGCCATTATCACACGATGATTTAATTAAGATTGCAGTTTTAATGATGAACGATTTGTCTAAGCGATTAATGGAAGGAACGGGAGTGCGTTTAATAGTGAATTCGGATTTAGTAGAAAAAATTGTGAAATTGGGATATAAACCTGAATTCGGAGCTAGACCAATGAGAAGAGTAATTCAGGATGAAGTTGAAAGCAGGGTGGCGAAAATAATTCTTGAACAGAATTTGAAGCGTGGGGACTTTGTGGAAATAAATGCAAATGAAATAAAAGAGCCAATGTGAACAAACTGTGGACAATTTTTTCCTAAATAGTTTTTAAATTAGCTTTTTGAAGCTAATTTTTAGTTTCTAGGGGGTTTACCCCGAGTGGTAATCGAGGGGTTGACAAGGGTAATTAAGTGGAATAAGATTTAAATAGAGTGTTAGATTGTGGATAAAAGTGTTAATAACTAAAACTAATAGGGGATAAGCCCCGCATTGATACGGGGTAAATAAATTATGTTAATTGGCGAATACGTACACACAATAGATGATAAAAAAAGATTAGCCATACCTTCTAAGCTAAGGAAGGAGCTTGGTACTAAAGCAGTTATTACCAGAGGACTGGATAACTGTCTTTTTGTTTTTCCGTCAAAAGAATGGCAGAAACTAGCAGATAAATTAAGTAATTTGCCGATTAGTCAAAAAGACCCCAGAGGTTTTAGTAGGTTGATGCTTGCAGGAGCAAGCGAAGTTGATTTAGATACTTTGGGTAGAGTTCTTGTCCCTGATTATTTAAAAAAATACGCCCAATTAAAAAAGAACGTGGTAATCGCCGGAATTTATAATCGTTTGGAAATTTGGGATCAAGCCAGATGGAACCTGTTTAAGAGCCAGAGTGAAAAGGAAGTTGATAACATTGCCGAACGATTGGGCGAACTGGGCGTTTAACGTCATATGCACAAGCCAGTCCTTTTAAAGGAATCAATTGAATACTTAAACCCCCAGCCAGGACAGAATTTTATAGATTGCACAGTTGGAGAAGCTGGACATAGTTCGGCAATCTTAGAAAAAACAAAGCCCGACGGAAAAGTTTTAGGAATAGATATTGATTACGAATCACTGAAAAGAATCAAAGCCGTAGAAGGACTTGTGCTGACAAGAGGGAATTTCAAAGATTTAAAAAGAATTGCCGAAGAAAATAATTTTAATAAAATAGATGGAATCTTATTTGACCTTGGTCTGTCAAGCTGGCAGATAGAGGAAAGCGGGAAAGGATTTACATTTAAAAAGGACGAACCCCTGACAATGATTTTAAACGGTGGCCAAGTAGTCACTGCTCAGGAAATAATCAATACATGGCCAGAAGAAAGTTTATTGGAGATTTTTAAAAAATATGGAGAAGAACGATTTGCCAGAAAGATTGTACAGAAGATTGTCCGACAAAGAGGGTTGAGTCCAATTAAAACAACATTACAACTATTTGAGATAATTAAAAAAAGTATTCCGTATTCCAAAACAAGAAGAGGTAACATTACCCGTGTAGCAGCAAGAATCTTTCAGGCATTGAGAATTGTGGTTAATGATGAATTGGAAAATCTGAAAAAAGGATTAGAACAAGCGCTTCAAATTTTAAGCAAGGAGGGTAGAATCGTAGTGATTTCTTTTCACTCATTAGAAGACGGAGTTGTCAAAAGGTTCTTTAAAGAAAAAGAAAAGCAAGGTAGATTGCGGATTTTAACTAAAAAGCCAATTACTGCTGGAAAGGCAGAAAACGAAGTTAATCCTCGTAGCCGCAGCGCAAAACTGCGAGCAGCGATGAGTATATGACTGTAGCAAATTTAGTCCATTCAAATATTGTCCGTTCCAGATACTCTGTTTACAAAACAGAATCTTTTCAAACCAGAAAAACCAGAAAATGCACGGCTGGTGTTTTGATTTTTACTGTTTTTCTTGCTAGTTTCTTATATGTTTTTGCAACGAATAATATTGCTGTAAAGGGATACAAAATAAGAAGTTTACAAAAACAGACAAATGAATTGGATACAACAAACAAAAGTCTTCAAGTTGAAGTTTCTAATTTAAAATCAATTAATGTTTTAGAGGCGATGAGCGAAGGTTTAGAGATGGTCAAGGCACAGAAGATTGAATATGTATCCTTGCCTAAAGCCAGCGCAATGAAGTAAAACAAGTATGAAAAATTGGCGTTTTTATATATTGGTTTTTGTAATTTTTTTTTGTTTCTCAGTTGTGATTTTTCGCTTATTCACGCTTCAAATTTTAAAACACAGTTCTTACGAAGCCAAAGCAATTGGACAGCAACAAACATTCCAGACAGTTTATCCCAAGCGTGGAGAAATTCTTCTACAGGATGAATATTTAGTTGCGATAAACAAAGATTTTTATAAAGTATACGCTGTGCCTAAAGATATTTTAGAGAAAGAGGAGACTGCAGAATTGTTATCTCCTCTTTTAGGAATTGATGCAGAAAAAATAAAAGAAAGAATATACAAGGATAACGATCCATATGAACCATTAAAGAGCAAACTTGATGAAGATACAATCCAAAAGATAGAAGATTTAAATTTAGAGGGGATATATCTTGAAACCGAACCGAAAAGATATTTTCCTTCAAATGAATTAGCTTGCCATCTGCTTGGCTTTGTGCGTCAGAATGAAGGTGAGGAGGACAAAGGTCAATACGGGGTTGAGGAAGCTTATGAAAAATATCTATCCGGAAAAACAGGACTGGCAAGATTCGGCAAAGACAGCAAGGGTCAGTTAATTACTATCAATAAAGAAATAATCCAAAAAGCAGAAGACGGCGCTGATTTGGTTTTGACCGTTGACCCTAATATCCAATTCTTTGCGGAACAGAAATTAAAGGAATATATTGATAAATTCCACTCAACCGGCGGTACAATAATCGTAATGGATGTTAAAACCGGAGCAATTAAGGCAATGGCTAACTGGCCGAAATTCAATCCGAATGAATACGGTAGCGTGAAAAACATAAGCGTTTTTGCCAATTCAGCTATTCATGATTTATACGAGCCGGGGTCTGTTTTTAAGGCGATTACCATGGCGGGTGCGCTTGACAAGGGAGTTGTTAATCCTCAAACTACTTATGACGATAAAGGAAAAATAGAAATCAGCGGGCATGTGATAGAAAATGCCTTACAAAAAGGGGAGGGGATCCAGACCATGACTCAGGTTTTGGAAAAATCCCTAAATACCGGTGCAGTTTTTGTCCAGCAGAAATTGGGCAAAGCGGCTTTTAAGGAATATGTCGAGAAATTCGGTTTTGCGGACAAAACAGGTATAGATTTAAACGGGGAAGTCAATGGAAATATTTCAAATCTGAAAACAAACAGGGATTTGGAATTTGCTACTGCTTCTTTTGGTCAGGGGATTGCCATTACTCCGCTTCAGCTTGTTGTTGCTTTTGGCGCGATTGCCAACGATGGAGTATTGATGAAGCCCTATGTGGTTGATAAAATTATTAAAAAGGATAAAGAGGAAACAATTAAACCGCAGGAAGTAAGAAGAGTAATTTCATCAGAAGCAACTTCGCGTTTGACTGCAATATTGGTAAGTGTGGTGGAAAACGGCCATACACAGAGAGCCGGGGTTGATGGATATTCAATTGCTGCCAAGACCGGAACAGCACAGATTCCTGAAAAAGGAGGATATTCCGAGGAAACAATTCATACTGTGGCTGGATTTTTTCCGGCTTTTGAAGCTAGATTTTCAATGATAGTTAAACTAGACAAGCCGATTGGCGCGCGCTTTGCCGAGAGTACAGCAGCCCCGTTGTTCGGCGAAATAACAAAATATATTTTGAATTATTACGGAATTCCGCCGAGTGAATAATATGAGAAAAATTTTACAGAAAATATTAAAAATATTGGCTAAAATTGCGCTTAATAAATATAAGCCAGTGGTTATTGCTATTACTGGCAGTGTTGGAAAGACCTCAACAAAGGAGGCAATTTATTCTGTTTTAAAAAGCCATTTTGGAGAAAAAAGAGTAAGGCGCAATTACAGGAATTATAATAACGAGTTTGGCGTGCCTCTGACGATTTTTAATCTGGAAACTGCCGGCAGGTCAATTTTTCTCTGGATCCCGAAATTTATAAAGATGTTCTGGATGATTATTTTCAGAGTTGATTATCCTGATTTTTTGATCTTAGAAATGGGAGCTGATAAACCAGGGGATATAAAATATTTATTGGATTTTGTACATCATAAAGTCGGTGTAATAACTGCAGTTGGTGAAATTCCTGTGCATGTTGAATTTTTTGAAAGTCCGGAAAAAGTTGCTGAAGAGAAAAGAACTCTGTTGAAAATGTTGGATAAAGAGGGGATTGCGGTTTTAAATTATGATGATGAAAGAGTAAGAAAGATGCTAGGAAATATAAATATTAAAACAATGACCTATGGTTTGGATGAAAAAGCTGATGTTAAAGCGACAAACTACGAATTAAAGATTATTAATCAGGGCAAAAATATCAGCGAGTTAAATTTTAAATTGGATTTTAAAGGAAGTAGTGTTCCGGCAAAATTGATAAATGTTTTGGGCTATCAGCATTTATACTCGGCCTTGGCAGCTGCAGCAGTGGGAATTATTTTCAATGTGAACCTGATTGAAATTTCCGAAGCATTGAAACAGATTGAACCAATACCAGGAAGAATGCGATTATTGAGAGGCATTAAAAATACTTTGATTGTTGATGATTCTTATAATGCAGCCTTGCTTTCAATGGAAGCTGGATTGGATTCTTTGAGAATTTTTCAGAACCCGCCTATTGGCGAGGCAGGTAGACGAAAGATAGTAGTTCTTGGCGATATGTTGGAAATTGGCAGATATTCGCCCGAAGCGCATACAAGAGTCGGTAAAAAAGCAGCAGAAGTTGCTGATTTGATTTTTGCTGTTGGCAACCGTGCTGGTTTTGTTGTTGAGGGCGCAATAAACGCTGGTTTTGACAGCAATAAAATTTTCCAGTTTCCGAATTCTGAACAAGCAAAAATGGCAGTGCAAAAAGAATTGAAAGAAAATGATATAATTTTAATAAAGGGCTCGCGGTCAATGGAAATGGAGAAGGTGATTGAAGAAATAGTGAAAATTTGATATAATCTAAAAAGGACTTGATTTTTGTTTTTTGATTCATTATTATAATAATATATGCGAAAGATTCCTTTAGAATTTAAATTGACCATTTCTTTTATTAAAGAAGGTAATAGAGTTGTGGCTTATAGTCCAGCTCTCGATTTATCGACCTCTGGCAAAAATCATTCTGATGCCCGAAAAAGATTTGAAGAAATTGTAAGTATATTCTTTGAAGAATTAATTAAAAATGGCACTGCCGAAGAGGCGTTGGGTAATTTAGGGTGGAAGAAGACTCCTACAACATGGAATCCGCCGATAGTAATTTCTCAAGAATCTCAGACTATACGAGTGCCAGCTATATAATTTATGGCACACCTGGTTCCGATTCATTGGAAAAAATTCGAAAAGTTCATCTTATTTGTTGGTTGCTATTTCGTCAGAGAAAAAGGTGATCACAGAATTTATTGGCGCAAAGATTTAAAAAGGCCGGTAGTTATTCCTCGTGATACAGAATTACCGGTTTTTATTATTAGAAATAATTTAAGAATTCTTAATATCGGCCCTGAAGAATATATCGAAATACTAACAAGAGTTTAAGTCGGCCCCATCGTCTAACGGTTTAGGACACTGCCTTCTCAAGGCAGTAATATGGGTTCGAATCCCGTTGGGGCTATTCTCAAATTGAACATTAAACAAGGAGGTATATAATGATGACCATGGGTTCACAAGTATTGGAAAAAGGAATTGTAATTTCAAAAGAGGGAAAGGTAAGGGAATTCAATTCATTTGCCAGCATTCTGGAAGGGGAATTATTCCTTAAATTTACGCCTGATGGGGTAAAAACTGA
Source organism: Patescibacteria group bacterium (assembly GCA_018897295.1). Taxonomy (NCBI): domain Bacteria; species Patescibacteria group bacterium. The sequence goes on along the minus strand of JAHILA010000010.1, from coordinate 2,625 downwards.
ATTCAAAATTGGCGGGCAGGTTGTGGTATGCGAAAAGGGAGTATCTTTGTCAAAAACAGCGCAGCAAGCAAAAATGGAGGCAGTTCTAATTCATTTTTACTATACTATACTGCCGCCCATGGACAAGAAAAATCCCAGGGATTGGTGATTGGTCAGCAAGAAGTGGGAACAAGCGTTCCCACTTTATTTTTATTCTTCTTGACCTTTCTTTTTGTTTTGTTTATACTGTAAATATCAAGCCAAATCTATAAAAAGGAGGTAAACATCTTTAAAAAATAAATAAACCTTGGCTTGGGGTTTATTTAAATCTAAAATCTGACAAGGAGGTCTCATGAAAAAAAGGAAGATTTTTCTGACGGTTCTAATTTGTGTTTTTGCCCTGGTGATGACCAGCGCAACAGGCATCGCAGCAAAGGACAACTGCGTTTCCATTCAAGACAACGTCCTGGTTTATAAGACCACACACTATCTGGCCGGCCAGCCACTGCAAACGGGCTTTGATATCTTTGGCTACAACTATCAATCCCATTTGTTCAACGGCTATTATGTCAACGTCTATCTCGGAGGATACGGTTTTCCGCCTTACGAGGGCGATGCCGATGCGTATCTTGCCGAGAATCCCGGTGTTACTTCTGTGTGGTGTTGGCCTTACCGCGACGACATTTTGACGATGAAATGGAACGATGCCTGGCTTTCCAACAAGGATTGCGATAACGACGGCCTTTTAGACCGGCATTACGGATTTCCGTCCTATATCGGTTCCGGCGCCTGGGAAACCAACCACCAATTTGGCACATACGACCTTGAGGGCAAGGAGTGCTACTGGAATTATTTCTGTAAAATTGTGGCAGTTCCTGCTGATGCGACCAATGTCAACGGAATCTGGTACACCATTGATGGCAAAGAAATCGGACCGGTCATCTGGGGAGAATTTGCCATTATCCAGGAGGTTTACAACGACCTCTGTGGAGGATTTCACGGTCTTCTCTATAAATCCCCGGCACGAGCCGGCCTCGGCAATTGGTGATTTGATATTTGTTCTTTCAATGCGGGTTCGCAACAGCGAACCCGCTTTTTTTTATTTAAAATTATGTAAACCCTTGACACACGGATTATTATAATTTAAACTGGAAGTAGACATATTTGGGTACTTCTGGGTTATAGATTACAAAATTCATGAAAAAAGACAACATTTTAGAAATAATGAAATCAAAAAATACGGTCTTCACATCTAAAGACATTGCTTTAATTTGGAAAGAATCTAACCCTATTGCCTTAAAGAAAAAAATACATCGCTATATTAAAGCGGGAAAAATCTATTCTATTAGAAGGGGCCTTTATGTTAAAGATAAAAATTATAATAAATTTGAATTGGCAACAAAAATATTTACTCCTTCGTATATAAGTTTTGAGACCGTGCTGGCTAAGGCGGGATTTATATTCCAATTTTATGGACAGATATTTATTACTTCTTATCTTTCAAGAGAAATTGTCGTTGATGGTCAAACCTATATTTTTAAAAAAATAAAGGACTCAATACTTACCAATAAAACTGGAATAGAAATAAATGAAAATTATTATATTGCTTCGCCCGAAAGAGCGTTTTTAGATATTCTTTATTTACATAAAGATTACTATTTTGACAATCTTTTATCTTTAAATTGGGATAAAGTTTATAAAATTCTTTTGATATACGGAGGTAATAAACGATTGGAGAAAAAAGTTAAAGAGCATTATGACGGACATTACAAAACATAAAAATATAATGATTAAAATTTTGAAAGATATTTATACGGACAATACTCTTGGGCCCGTTTTAGGTTTTAAGGGTGGGACAGCCGCCTTGTTGTTTTATGGTTTAGATCGTTTCTCGGTTGATTTAGATTTTGATTTGTTGGACGAAACAAAAGAAGATTATGTTTTTAAACAAATTAAAAAAATATTAGAAAATTACGGCACAATAAAAGAGGCCCGGAAAAAAAGATTTAATCTTTTTTATTTACTTTCTTATACTGAAAAGACGCAGGGTGAACAAAATATTAAGATTGAGGTAAATCGCCGAAATTTTGATTCAAAATATGAAGTGACAAATTATTACGGTATCTCAATGTTGGTGATGACTAAAGAAGATATGTTCGCACATAAAATGGTGGCGATGTATGAACGAATTGAAAAAACAAGCCGTGATGTTTTTGATGTTTGGTATTTTTTACAAAATGATTGGCCAATAAATAAACAAATTGTGGAAAATCGCACAAAAATATCTTATAAAGAATTTTTAAGCAACAGTATTAAGGCATTAGAAAAACTTGATAACAAAAATATTCTTGCTGGTATGGGGGAATTACTGGATAAAAAACAAAAAATTTGGGCAAAAACTAATCTTAAAAAAGATGTTTTGTTTTTATTAAGAATGCGGTTAGAAGAATAGAACTAATTCCGAGCGGGTTCGCAGCTGCGAACCCACTTTATTTTTATTCTATCTATGCATAAGGTCATTAACATATTGCACTCTATGAGGCCTAAGTAGATTTAGGATTTCATGGAGTTTTTTAATCATATTCATTGTAAGTATACGGGTATCAAAGGATTTGTAGATTTATACAATTATGCTTTAAGATATCG
>JAHILA010000009.1 GCA_018897295.1 Patescibacteria group bacterium | reverse complement strand
TATGCCCCGTAGTGAATTTTTGACTGATGCGGGGCCCCGTAGTGAAATTTCAACATTGCGGGAAAAAGAGCTTCGCTCAGTTGAAATTCTACTACAGGGCGGGGCATCATAATAATTTTAATTAGTCAAAAATCTACTACGTGGTATGAGCGGGCATAATAAATGGACGAATATCAAAAACCGCAAAGAAGCAATGGACAACAAAAAGGGCAAGGTCTTTAGCAAAATGGCTAAGATTATTGAAATTACTGCGCGAAAAAGCGGAGACCCAGTAACTAACCCATCTCTGCGCGTGGCGATTGATAAGGCCAGGTCTTATAATATGCCTAATGACAATATTGAAAGAGCAATCAAAAAAGGCACTGGCGAAAACAAAAAAGGGCGACTTGAAGAAGTCACTTATGAGGCCTATGGCCCGCATGGCGCTGCCTTAATTCTGGAAGTAATTACCGACAACCGCAACCGCATTGTTTCTGAATTAAAACATATTTTGAGCGTTTATGGCGGGAAACTGGCTGAAACTGGAAGCGTCAAATACCTTTTTGATAAACAGGGCGCTGAATGGATTCCAAAATACTCGTTGGACATCGCTGACCCAAAAACAAAAGAACAGATAGAAAAACTCTTCGGAGCATTGGATGATAATGACGATGTTAATGAGATTTATTTTAATGTTAATTTATGATTATATTAGGAATTGATCCAGGAACTGCTATTACTGGCTTTGGAATTATAGAAAAGTCAAAAATTAAAAGTCAAAAATTAAAAGTTATTGACTATGGTTGTATTAAAACGACTACTAATTTGTCTACAGCCGAAAGATTGGATAAAATGTACAAGGAATTAAAAACACTGATAAAGAAATATAAGCCGGAAATCGTGGCAGTAGAAGACATCTTCTTCTTTAAAAATTTAAAAACCGCTATCAAAGTAAGCCAGGCAAGAGGCGTAATCTTGTTAGCTATTGCCCAGTCAAAAATCCGCGTTGCCGAATATACACCGCTCCAGATCAAACAGGCAGTTGCCTGTTATGGCAGGGCGGAAAAATCGCAAGTCCAAAAAATGGTGAAAGTCTTATTGGATTTAAAAGAAATCCCAAAGCCCGATGATGCTGCTGATGCTTTGGCTGTGGCCATCTGCTGCGCACATAGCACTTGACAAGACATTTTTCATAATTATAATTAGCCGTATAGCCTCTAAGTAAGAGGGAAAATAATAATTAAGAAGTATTCAATATGACTTTAACAACTACCGAGGATATTTCCAAAATTCTCGCTTTCGGAGAAGACGATGCAGATGAAACAGGGTCAGATGAGGAGAAGGAAGACAATTTAGGACTAGACGACGAAGAAAAAGAGGAAAAAAAAGAAGAAGAGGAAGGAGGGATTGAAGAAACAGATGATGACGACGAAGAAGAATAATAAATTTATAAAATACCTAAAATCCCGCTCCGCCAGTTGGCGGATACGGGATTTTAGATTATTATTAGAAAATGCTATTATAATATAAGATATGCCGAAAATAGAATCTTATTATAACAAAAAGAATAAACGGTTTTATTTCAGAAGAAAATTTTTCGAAAACAGCCTAAAAACTTTGGTTTTGCTGTTTATTTTATTATTCGTAATAATAGTAGGCGCTTTTGTCTATCTTGCCAAGGACATACCAAGCCCGCAAAGTTTGACCGAAAGACAGATAACAGAATCAACAAAAATATACGACCGGACAGGAAAAATCATTTTATATGATGTGCATGGCGAAGAAAAAAGAACAGTAATCTCATTTGAAGAAATTCCACAATTTGTAAAAGATGCAACTATAACTATTGAAGATAATAATTTTTACCACCATTTCGGATTGGATATAAAAGGAATTGTCCGCTCTGTTTTTAATAATTTAATCGGCAAAAAAATATTGGGCCAAAAAACCAGCGTTGGCGGCTCGACTATTACCCAGCAATTCATTAAAAATGCGATTTTGACTTCGGAAAAAACCTATGTCCGGAAGATAAAAGAGGCGATTCTCGCAATTGAACTGGAAATGAAATACTCGAAAGATGAGATTCTTAATCTTTATCTCAATCAGGTGCCTTATGGCTCCAATGCTTATGGCATAGAAGCTGCAGCACAAACATTTTTCAATAAAAATGCCAAGGATTTAACATTAGCAGAATCAACCTTGCTCGCGGCTTTAACTCAAGCTCCAAGCTATTATTCCCCTCATGGCTCGCACTTTGAAACAACAAAGGCCAGGCAGGAATATATATTACAAAAAATGTATGAATTTGGATATATTAATGAAGAACAGATGAAAAATGCTAAAAGCGAAAAACTTGTATTTGCCCCGCCGCGTTCAGGGGTAAATGCCCCACATTTTGTAATGTATGTAAAAGAATACATTGAAGACAAGTACGGCCGGGATTACATAGAAAAAGCTGGCTTGAAAGTTTACACCACGCTCGACTGGGACTTGCAACAGATTGCTGAGAATGCGGTAAAACAATGGACTGAAAAGAATGGTAAAAAATATAATGCCCAGAATGCCGCCCTGTCAGCAATAGATCCGAAGACAGGCCAAATTCTGGCAATGGTCGGGTCCAAAGATTATTGGGCAGATCCATTCCCCGAAGGTTGTACGCCAGGCAAAAATTGTTTATTTGAGGGAAATACCAATGTGACTATCAGGCCGAGGCAGCCAGGTTCTTCATTCAAGCCGTTTGCCTATGCCAAGGCGTTTCAGAAAGGATTTACACCAGAGACAATGGTTTTTGACCTCAAAACAGAATTTAATCCTTATTGTTCATCTGATGCAACCCAAGAAAAAGACCAATACGGACTAGGATGCTATCACCCTAAAAACTATGACAGTAAATTCAGGGGCCCAATTTCCTTAAGAAGCGGCTTGGCTCAGTCGCTGAACATACCTTCAGTAAAAACTCTCTATATGGCCGGGGTTGATGAAACTATTAACCTGGCTCAAGATATGGGCATAGAAACACTAAAAGACCGCTCACGATACGGTCTATCTTTAGTGCTTGGCGGAGGAGAAGTTAAATTATTAGAAGAAACAGCTGCTTTCGGCGTTTTTGCCGCCGAAGGAATCAAGAATCCAATAAAAGAAATTATCAAAATAGAGGACAGCGAAGGAAATATTATTGAAGAATACAAAAATAATCCGAGAAAAGTTATGGAACCGCAGATCGCTAGGTTAATTTCCGATATTTTATCCGATGAGAATGCCAGGTCTCCTATGTTTGGCTATAAATCTAATCTCTATATAGAGGGAATACCCGTAGCAGCCAAAACCGGAACAACCCAAGAATACCGCGACGGCTGGACAGTGGGCTATACTCCATCTCTGGCAGTTGGAGTTTGGGCTGGAAATAATGACAATACTCCAATGAACCGCGAACCAGGTGTTGTGATTGCTGCGCCTATTTGGAATGAATTTATAAAAAAATCCTACGCAAAAAAGCAGGAATTAAGAACCAGTGATAAGCCGGATAATTATTTTGATCTACCAGAACAACCAGAAGAATTTATTAAACCAGACCCGATATCAACTGATAAGGACATTTTAAACGGAAAATACATCAATGAGTTAAGAGTCATGATAGACAGAATTTCCGGCAAACTGGCTACTAATCTTACCCCTCCAGACTTAATAGATGAAGCAGTATACCCCCAAATCCATTGCATTTTGTATTATATTAATAAAGACGAACCACAAAATCCAAGCGACGGTAGAAACGATCCACAGTTCCTAAATTGGGAGCAACCGGTTTTAAACTGGATAAATACCATGGAAAATGCCCATATTTATAACCAAAACCCGCTACAAGAATATGATAATATTCATGTGCCGGATTAAAGTTTAATCGGCATAATTATATATGTGAAATCTTCTTTTCCTTCTGGTCTGATTATTCCTGGACTGATTTCTCCATTAAAACTAATAACAATTTTTTCTGCATTAATATTATTTAATCCGTCTAATAAATATTTGTGGTTAAAAATTATTTCCAAGTCTTTACCTTTTGTCTCGACTTCTATCTCTGAAGAGTTCTCGCCAAGTTCAATATCTTGCGAGAAAACCTCTATCAGAGATTTTTTGCAATCAACTTTAAATCTGATATCGTTAATCCTGCTACTGAAAAAACTTCCGATTTTGACCGCTTTTATCAGTTCCTCTCTCTTTATAACAACAGTTGTATCGAATTGTTTGGAAATAAGCTGTTGGTAATTTGGGTAATTGCCTTCAATTAATCTTGAAATAATCTGGGTCTCTGGCAGGCTAAATAGAATTTGATTATTCTCGATACTTATTTTGAGTGTATTATTCTCTTGATTGGATATAATTCTGATTAACTCCTGGACTGTTTTATAGGGAATAATAATTGATTTTACATCGTCTTTTTTGGTTTTTCCGCTTTTGATATTTAATATCTTTTCTCCTAGTCTAAAACTGTCTGTGGCCACAAATTTAATTCTTTTTTCATTACTAAGGTCAAATAAAATACCCGAAATCTCCGGCCTAATATCTGAAATAGAGACAAAATTAATCACCTGCTCTAAAGCATTCTTAAATTCAAAAGAATCTATTTCTAAAATCGGCTCGCTTTTAATTTTAGGAATAATGGGAAAATCTTTTGCATCTAATCCTTTAATAATTGACTTATAATTATCGCATTTTAGGTTGGCTATATTATTTTTAATATTTATTTCTATTTTTTTATTAGGTAGGTTGTTAATAAAATTAACCAATAATTTTGCAGGAATAGTTATACTTCCCTCTTTTTCAATCTTGCATAATATATGACTGGTAATAGCCATTTCTAAATTAGTAGTTGATAGTTTTAACTGTTTTTGATCTGCAGATAATAAAATATTATTTAAAATCGGCAAGGTTAAATTTTTGCCTGTGATGTTTTGGACAATATTTAATCCGTTTTTTAAATTTTCTTGAAGACAAATTATTTTCATATTAATAATTTAATTAATTAAAACGTTTATTATTATTATTAAGAACCATATTTTAGGGGATAAATCGATTTTTAGGATTAAATTTTATGAATTTATTGTGGAAAATTAATGGATAACGGCTTTAAAATATGTTTTAAAACTGTGGTATAATTTTTTTATTTTTAAAGCTATCCAGATTTTATTCTATAATAATTAACAGTTTATTATTTTAATTCACTATATAATCTTTCTTTAATAAGGTTTAATTCTTGTTCTAGTTCAGTATTATTTTGTAATTCTTTTCCTATTTTTTCGCAGGCATAAATTGCAGTTGTGTGGTCTCTGCCTCCTAATTTTGAGCCAATAAAAGGATAAGAGCTTTTTAATTCCTCGCGCATTAAATACATTGTTATTTGTCTTGGTCTAACTACTTCTTTTCTCCTGCTGCGGGTTATTAAGTCATTAATATTTAAATCATAGAAATCAGCGACTATTTCGGATATTTTTTTGTAATTTGTTCTTTTTTGCGGGTTGGCGATAATGGTTTTAAGGATTTTTATTAGTTGTTTTGAGTTTGGAATAACATTATTTAATCTAATAAAAGCGATAACCCTATTTAATGCTCCCTCTAGTTCTCTGACGTTCTTTTGGATATTTGATGCAATGTAACTATATGCCTCTTCTGACAATTCTATCCCTATGCTTTGGGCTTTCTTCTTTAAGATTACAAGTCTGGTTTCAAATTCTGGTATGCCAATATCGGCTATCATTCCCCCCTCAAAGCGCGAGCGTAGTCTTTCCTCTAGGGTGGCAATCGCTTTCGGCGGTCTGTCGCTGGATAGGATAATTTGTTTATTTTTTTCATATAGATTATTAAAAGCATGGAAGAATATTTCTTGAGTTTTTTCCTTGCCGGCTAAAAACTGGATATCGTCAATGATTAGAACGTCAACTTTTCTGTATTTATCTTTAAATTGTTCAACTTTTCCTTCAGAAATTGACAAGATTAAGTCCGCGCTGAATTTTTCAGAAGAAAGATAGCTTACTTTTTTGTTCCCGAGTTTTATAATTTCATTTCCAATAGCCTGAATAAGATGGGTTTTACCGACGCCCACGCCGCCATAGATAAATAAAGGGTTGTAAACATTGCCCAGGTCCTTAATTACTGACTGAGAAGCAGCATAAGCAAGCTCATTAAAAGAAGCAACTACAAAAGAATCAAAATTATAGCGTGGATTTAGATTAGTATTTTCGTCTATCTTATATTCATGGATATCCATCTGTTCTTTTAATAGAATTTGTTTTTTGTCTTTTTTGTCTTTCTGCTTTGTTTTTGGTTTGGCGGTCGATTTAGCTAATGAAGTGATTATATAATTGACTCTTTTAACTTTGCCAATAGCATCCCTTAAAGCTTTTAATATTATTTTATTATATTTATTCTCCAGCCACTCTTTAGTGAATCCATTTGGTACACCAACAACAATTTCTCCGTCTTTTTGAGAAATTATGTTTGTGTTCTTAAACCATGTAGTAAAATTGGCTTTTGAGATTGAGAGTTCTATCTCGCTTAACACTGTCTGCCAAAGTTCGTGGTTGGTCATATATGTGATTATATCATAAAAATTACTCAACAAAAACAAAGGCAATACCCGATTTTGTGAATAAAGTGTGAATTGTTTGTGGATTGCGGTTTGACCCTGCTAAGCGGGGTTTGACCGATATTTTATTTATTGTTAATCTTATAATATATGGCACAGCAAGGATTAACATATAGGCCAAAAAAGAGAAAAAGAAGCAGATCCCACGGATTCAGAACAAGAATGAGAACTAAAGCAGGAAGAAATATTATAAGCAGAAGGCGAGAAAAAAACAGAAAAAAACTGACCGTATAAATAAAATGCTTTCTTCTAAAAATCGTTTAAGAAAAAAAAGCGATATTAACAAAGTTTTTAAGCAAGGCGCGTATATAGCCGGGAATTTTATTTTTTTAAAGTTCGCAAAAAACAATCTAAATACGAATCGCTTCACCTTTGTCGTCAGTTCAAAAATATCCAAAAAAGCCGTTTTAAGAAACAAGATAAAAAGGCAATTAAGAGAGATATTTAAGAAAATCGCTTTTAAACAGCAATCGGGATTTGATTTTTTAGTGGTTGCGAAACCTGGAATTATCAGTAAAAAATTCAGGGAAATAGAGAAAGAAATAAATGAAACATTTAATTCTAAAAATAATAAAAATATATCAAAAAAGCTTTTCTAGGGCTTGGGGTAGAATTAATCCAAGGTATGGCTGCAGATTCCATCCTTCCTGCTCAGAATATTGTATTAAATCCATAGAGAAATATGGAGTTGTTAAGGGGCTACTTAAGAGTGTAGGGAGAATTTTAAGATGCAACCCTTTTAATAGCGGTGGAATAGATTTATGCTAGGAAATTTATTTAATCAGATTTTATACGAACCAATTTTCAAGTTTTTGGTTTTTTTATATAACAACATTCCTGGCCATGATTTGGGAATTGTTATTATAATCCTGACAGTTTTAATCAGGATTATTCTTTTCCCTTTGTCGCAAAAATCCATCAAATCCCAGATGAAAATGGCTTTGCACAAAGACGAGATAAAAGAGATTCAGGGCAAATACAAATCCAAAGAAGAACAAAGCAGGGAATTGATGAAATTTTACAAAGAAAACAAAATCAATCCCTTTTCTGGGTGTCTGCCATTATTAATCCAGTTCCCTATTCTTATTGCCCTCTATAAAGTTTTCATTAATGTTTTAAGCGCAAAAGATGGGTTGATTGATCCCTTGTTCTTAGGGTTTTTGGATTTATCAAAAAGAAGCCCGATTTTAGCAATTATTGCCGGCATTTCCCAGTTTTTCGCTTCGAGGCTGGCAATGAAGCGTACAGCTTCAATTCCTCAGCCAGGAATATCGGAAAAGGCAGCACAGACACAGAAAAATATGAGCCGCCAGATGACCTATATGTTTCCTCTGCTGACAATTTTTATCGCCTGGAATTTTCCGGCCGGACTGCCGTTTTATTGGGCAGTAAGCACTGTTCTGGGATTGGCGCAGGATTATTATTTGTATAAAAAATATGGAAGAAACAAAAAAGACAATTGAAAAACTTTTTCAGTCAATGGGATTTGATGTTTTGGAAATTGTTGTTAAGAAAGGCGATACCCTGAAAGATAAAGAAGTAATAGATGTTAGTATTAGCATGGATTCCAGAGATGCTGGTAGGTTTATTAAAGAAAACGGTGAAGGTCTGGATGCTGTCCAGCATATTACCAGATTATTGGCCTTAAAACAGGGGCTCGGCCAATCGTTTTTAGTTCTGGATATTAATAGTTATAAAGAGGGCAGAAAGAATGAATTGATTGACCTGGCATTAAAAACAGCCAAAGAAGTCAGAAGAACCCAAAAAACTATTACATTAGAACCCATGCCAGCTTATGAAAGGAGGATTATTCATCTTGAGTTGGCTGAGAAACCCGACATTGTCACTGAAAGTATTGGTCAAGAACCGGAAAGGCGGGTGATGATTAGGGTTTATCCTTAGTGATATGACTGTAGTTCGAAAAATAGCCTATAATACGGTTATTTCCGCAGGGGCGCGCCTGATTGGCGTTGCCCTTTCTTTAGTTAGTTTGGGTTTAATTGCGAGATATCTGGGTACTGAGGGATTCGGCAATTACAGCTTGATTTTGGCCTTTTTATATACCTTTAACAATATAGCTGATTTAGGGCTTTATTCTTTAATGGTAAGAGAAATATCCAAGCCGGATGCTGATGAGAAAAAAATTGCTAGCAATATCTTTACGATACGGCTTGTGGCGGTGTTAGTCTTTATGGCTGTAGCGTCGATTATTATTTGGTTTTTCCCTTATTCTTCGCAAGTGAAGAACGGGACGCTGATTGCTGCTGTATCTTTTATTTTCCTTTCAATGGGCCAGGTTTTAATGGGTATTTTCCAAAAATATCTTAGAACAGACCGGTCGGCTGTTGCAGATATTTTAGGCAGAGTTGCCCAGCTGGGCCTGATTATCTTGTTTATAAAAATCAGTTCGGGGCTGTTCGGTATTGTTTTTGCCCTAATCGGCGGGTGTTTTGTTAATTTTATTTTACTCTTTATTTTTGCCCGTAAGTACGTTCTATTCTCGTTAGATTTTGATTTTTCTTATTGGAGGAAAATCATCAAATCAGCTTTGCCTATTGCTGTTTCTATTGTTCTTACCCTGATTTATTTTAAAATCGATAGTATTTTTCTTTCCTTGTCCGCAATAAACCGTCATTCTCCGAATCCGATTTCGGATGTAGGTGTCTATGGCATTGCCTATAAGATTCTTGAAGGTTTAATATTCTTTCCGGCAATGTTTGTGGGTTTGATTATGCCCTTACTTTCAAATAGCGCTTTTACTGATCCTAAAAAATTTAAGAAAATATTCCAAAAAGCTACGGACATATTGATTATTTTCATCATTCCGCTGATTATTGGATTATTAATGCTTTCTTTGCCAATAGTGGTTCTAATTGGAGGCACGGATTTTAGCGCTTCAGCGCCAGTGCTGAATGTTTTGGCTTTTGCAATCGGCTTGATATTTTTGGGTAATCTTTTTGGCAATGGCATTATCGCTTTAAACAGGCAGAAAGCCGGAGCCTGGATATATTTTATCGGCATGATTTTTAATATTATCCTGAATCTTATCTATATTCCTAAATATCGTTATGTAGGGGCTGCGGCAACTACTATGGCAACCGAGTTTTTAGTCACGATTCTGATGATGATTTTAATCTATAAGACAATCCATTATCTGCCGAAGTTTAATGTGATTAAACCGCTTATTGCTGGCGCAATTATGGCTGGATTTTTGTATTCATTCAGTAGCTGGAATATTTTTATCCTAACAGGCGGTGGATTGATTGTCTATCTGCTGGTTTTATATTTAATTAAAGGAATTAGAAAAGAAGAAGTCCAATTATTGATTAAAGAAGAAGTATGAAGATTTTAAAATGGGGCATATATTTAATTATTTTCTGCCTGCCATTATATTTAATCAGATTGAAAGTTCTTGGCATTCCGACCACTGTGCTGGAATTGATGATTTACGGGCTGTTTGCGCTCTGGTTGGTAAATAAGGGCTACAAGGACATCTGGACGGCCTTAAAACACGAGGGGCTACTGGTCTGGGGAATTGTTTTTTTAATGGTCGGGGTAAGTATGGCAACTATTTTTTCCTGGGATTTAAGAGTGAGTGCGGGGATTTGGAAAAGCTGGTTTATAGATGCCCTGATATTCTTTTTTGTGGTTGTTTCCATTATAAAAAAAGATGATATTAAAAATATCTTTAGAGCATTGATTTATTCGGGATTGGCAGTTTCAATAATTTCTCTGGTTTATTTAATTCAGGGGAATTTTAATTATCAAGGAAGGTTGCAGGGAATTTATAATTCGCCGAATTTCTTAGCAATGTATCTGGCACCGATACTAATTATTTTAGTAGCGAATATTTATTCGCGAATAAATATCCGCCTAATTTTGTTTCTTGTTTTTTTGATTCTTGCTGTTACTTTATTTTTTACTAAATCCTTTGGCGTTTTGCTTGGAATTCTGGCTGCTTTGGTTTTTGGGCTAGCGATCCATCTTTATCAAAAGAAGAAAATAAAACTGGCTTTAGGAATTATTTTTCTGGCTTTTGCGATTATTTTTATTTTTGGATTAGTAAAAATAGAATCACTGGAAGGGCTTAAGTCATTTGATGCGCGGTTCGTAATCTGGCAGACAGCGTGGGAGTCATTTGAAGATAATCCGATTACAGGCATTGGACCTGGGACATTTGAGGACTATTTTCCTCCGTATCCTAAATGGGGTGTGCCTCAGCCGCATAATGTATTTTTGGCATTTTTGCTTCAAACGGGAATAGTGGGATTTGTCGGTTTTATTTTAATTCTGATTTGGTTTTTTCGGCCTAGGGCCGACCAGCCTCGGGCTGGTAGATGGCAATTGCTACTGATGATGATTATGATATATATTCTGGCGCATGGGTTAGTTGATACCACTTATTGGAAGAATGATCTTTCTTTGGTTTTTTGGGTAATCATAGGAGTGATGGTGATTATCAAAAAAGAATCCTGATAAAATCGGGATTCTTTTTTGATTTGTATTATTCGTATAGAATTTGTAGATTGGCATCGGACTATAGTTTTATGCTGTATAGTAATCCATTCTCTTTATTTATAAAGAATAGATAATTCTCCTGGGGAGAGAGAAGCAAATCAGCAGCATCATAGGCTTCAATTAGGTTTTCTTTTTCCAGAATATTGGTTTTTTCTCCGGTTCCTATATTAATTTTATAGAATTCATCATTGCCAATAAATGTTCCTTTATAGAAATCATCTGGCAGAACCTTCGCATCAGCGATATTCTTGGGAACTGCGCAGTAAATATATCTTGTATCTTGCGACCACGCGCATTTTTCAGCCAAAGTTGAAACATTGGCTGATTTTTCATTTATGCCGTTTCTGTCAGCAATGAAAATTCCGATATTTCCTCCTTTGGAATTTGTTTTAGAGTATAGTATTTTATCTCCCTCATATGACCATTTTATACTCAAGCCATACACGTTTGGCATTATATTGTTAAATGATTTAGAGAGTGTATTTAACGAGTAGAGAGAGCTCTGGGCAATGCCGGACGGCTTTTCTCTTAAGAAGATATCCGAACCTTTCGGCCATTCAATAATCAAATTTTTCATCCGTGTTTTTAAAAGAGTCATATATTTTGTGCCATCGGGATTAGCCGTGCTGATATTATTGTTGTCAGTAAAGTCATTTTGGTATTGGTAAGCAATTTTTTTGCTGTCAGGCGACCAGGCAATATAATTTATGTATTTATCCAATGGCAGGGCTTTTTGGGTGGCGTAGCTGTAAAAATATTTGCTGATATTTTCCAAATTGTCCTGAAAAATGGTGATTACATTGTTTTTGTCAGGCGACCAGATGACTTTTACCAGATTTTCCAATATTGTAGTTGAGGTCTGCGACAGATTAGAGCCATCGAAATTTGATTGCCAAACATTGCCATTAGAACGAAGATAGTAAACTACTTTTGTTTTATCACTGGTAATGGTCGGAGAAAATATTGGTTCCTGGCTAATGGCTTTTATTCTTACTTCTGGCCGAGGTTGGGATATTTCTTCTTCTCCAGCTGCGCCATTTTCTTCATTTTCTTGACCCTCGGGCAATCCTGCTCCTCCGTTTTCTTGGGTTGTTGATTTTTTAATTACAAAATTATAGACCAGCAATCCGATTAAAGCAATAATCAGGATTATTATTATGATGATTAAGATTTTTTTTAGTTTAGTATTCATATAAATTTGTTATTTATTATGGGCATGGCTGAGTTTCTTTGAAGAAATACTTGTTTAAGACAAAAACACCAGGACATATTTTTCTAACGATTTCTCGACACATAATAATTGCAACATAGGGATCTTGTTTCCCCATTGCTTGGCAAGAATATGCAGAGGAAGTCAAATGAGGTTCATCGCATCTATCTCTTTTTAAAAAATAGTCGCAGCAAAAATAACAATAAAAATCTGCTTTTGGCAGATCAGGGGGTTTTTCTATTGCAGGTAATTCAAAACTAATATCTACTAAATCCGGATTAATGGTGTTTAAAATCACAACCGCAGCCAAAAGAATTAAAACCCCCAATAAGGCCTGGGTAATTCGATCTTTGGCATCGCCTGCTTTTGAAGCATTGCCAGCAGATGTGACATACTGGATTGCGCCGATTAAAATCGATATAAAAGCCACAACTCCGCAGGCAAGCAGAGCGAATTTGTAAATATAATTTACAAGATTCGGTAAATCGCTCGTTTCGCTCATCTCGTTGGGACTTTGCGCCCCAGGTATACTGGGATAATCCTTTATAAGCAAATCAATCGCCTGGCAGGTTTGCCACGCTCCTGCGAATAAGATGATGAAAATTATAATGGGTAAAAATTTTTTCATTTTAATAAATATTAATTTTCATTGATTTGAAAGCATTTTGGGTTTCGTCCAAAATATTTTTAACGTTTACCCATAGGTCACTTTTAATGGTTTGTCCATTATTCTTATCCGATATAGTTAAATTGAAAATACTTGCATCATAATCCGAAGAAATTATTGATTCTTTGCCCGAGAATGTCCATTCAAAGATTAAATCGGTCAATTTATTAATACTGAAGAAATAAGGCCTGGCAACAAAAGAAAATGTCTTGCCGGCCAAAAAAGTGTAAATTGTGCTCGCTTGATTGGAAAAATGAGAATTGCCATTGGAGGAATAAAAGATAATTTCAGGTTCAGCTATTGGAATTTGAATGGATTTTTCTTCAAAAACCGTCCTGTCATCATTAAATATCTGCAATCTTACAGTATGGTATGCG
Source organism: Patescibacteria group bacterium (assembly GCA_018897295.1). Lineage (NCBI taxonomy): Bacteria > Patescibacteria group bacterium. The sequence goes on along the minus strand of JAHILA010000009.1, from coordinate 66,635 downwards.
CCAGGCCTCTGCTGGACATAAAAATAGAAACTATCTTTGCCGTATCCGGATTTGCTTTGCTGGAAAATATCTTCTAAAAACCAGCTGTATTTTAGATTTAAAGGATTGCCGCCGGAAGTGTCAATTACTACGTCAATTATAACCTTGCTTCCTATTGTTGGAAGATTTCTCCCTTGATAATTATACGGAGTATATGTATCAGCAGACCAGATTAATTCAAATTTATTTATTCTGACATCCGAAGCGCTGTCCGCGGCAAAAATTGTGGACGGGACGCCCAGTAAAATTGAGATGATTATAATGGAAAATATTTTATTCATATTTTTTTCATTTTTCCGATTGTTTGTTTACCTAATTTGGTGTCTTTAAAACAGCAATAAAGAACGAATGTAGTCCAGGTGGGAATTATACCGAATGGAGATAATTCCACTAAAAAAGTAAGTATCAATTGATAGGAATAGCTTTGTTTTCCTGGTCCTTGTTTTAAAATCCTCCATAACCACAAGATGCCCAGAATAGGAATATTTATAATTCTGACTAATATGACCCCAAAACCGGTTAAATCAAGTGCGCCTAAAAGGTCAGCCACTACGGCAAGTGGAAGAAAAATTATCAGCCCCAAAAAATCAGGAGAGGACTCTTCGCTTTTTTGCTTTGATGTTGAATCTGTTTTTGCTCTATCCTGATTCAACTTGGCGCTTTGCTCTCTTTGTGATATAGCTGTTTCCATATTATTGTCTTGCTAATTCTTCTTTGGCCTGATTAATTTTAACTATTTGTTCCGGATTAGTGGTTACAATTTGGTCTTCGGTATAGGATGCCACCACCTTAATCGCAGCATGTTTTAATCCGGCAAAAAATATCCCCTCTCCAACATCTGCCTGTAAAAGCAGATATTTTTCTTCATCAGTCAGATTAAATGTTTGCTGCACAACTTCAATACTGGAAGGAGATTGCTTGAAGAGAATCTGGAGCGATGAATTTGAAACAATCGGCTTGCCGTATGGTGAGCTCATAAAATCCGGAATATCCTGGGTGATTGTTGTGAGCCCAAGCCAGTATTTTCTGCATCTTTTGGCAATGCCATGAAGGAAGGACCCGCCAGCTTCGCTTTTTAACATCCACCATGCCTCATCAACAACCATAATTCTCTTCTTCATATCTGAGCGAATGAGATTCCAGATATATTGCAATATTAAAAACATTGCCACTGGCTTTAACTCATCCTCCATATCCCTGGTGCTGAATACAATAAGTTTTTTATGGATATCAATGTTTGTCGGCTGGTTTAAAAATCCGGCAAAACTTCCTTTAGTATAGCGCTGTAATCGTTTCGCGATTCTATCTCCTCCTTCCATATTATCAAGCACTGTTTCTAAATCCTCCATTAGCGGCGAAGTGACATTTTTCAGGTCAGATTGGATTGTAATATCTTTAGAAGCGTAAGTTTCAGTCAGCGCTCTGTCTAAAATTGAATTTTCCTCAGGAGTTAATTCCCCGAGAGCAACTCTCAATAATCCTACTAAATCCATTATCTTTGAACGCAGAACATCTTCTGTTGTTTCATCCGGTCCGGGCGCAGAAATATCAAAAGGATTAATATGGCTATTAGAGGACAGGGAAATTTTGAAATAGGCGCCATCAACTGTTTCAGCTAAATGCTGGTATTCGTTTTCCGGATCAACAACAATCACGTCTGTCCCCATTATCAATGACCTGAGAATTTCCACTTTAACTGCATAAGATTTTCCGCCTCCGGATTTTCCGAAAATCACCATATTGCCGTTTTCCATTGAAAAGCGGTCGAAAATAATCAAGCTGTTATTGTGGCGGTTTATTCCGTAAAGAATACCTTTATTTGAAGATAGATTTGAAGATACAAAAGGGAAAACAGTGGAGAGCGGGGCTGTGTTCATCGAATTAGTGATAAATAGTTGATCTTTGCCAAGCGGAAGGGTTGAGTTTAAACCTGCGTCTTGCTGGAATATTGCTGGTTTGGCATAAACCATTTTTGCTTCAAATAAAGACATTATTTGTTCTTCTGCCTCATTGAGCTTTTCAACTGAATCTTCAAAAATCGTGATGTAAAGCCCGTATTTGAAGAATTTTTCAGTGCCTTGGACTAATTTATCGCGTAAATCCTCTACATCGCCTCTAGCGGTCTCCAGGATCGGATTTCTTATTTTGCCTTGTTCCTGCTCCATATTTACCTGCGATTCTATTTGTGTTATTTTTCTTTTTAGTTTTTTAAGGATTATTCCTGTATCAGTAGGATGGATAAACATTGAAACATTCAGCACTCTGTCCAGATTTATTATCGGCGAAAGCCAATTAACAGTCAAAAATCTGGGATAAGTGATGATGAAAAATGTGCGGGCGAATCTTTCGCCGATTTGGATGTAATTAGAAGTAATCTGAAGAGCGGAAGGCGCAATCGTATCAGCCAAACTCGCTTCAATTTCAGCTGTTTCTTCTATTTCCGAAATTTCTTCAATTGCTAATTTTTTCTTTCCGAATAAACTCATAACATTTATCTTTCTACATTATAAAATTCAAAATAAAGCTGGGTTAATTGCTCATCATTTAAAGGAATGGTTTTTATGCCGAGACCCCGTAATCCATCTACAACCATATTTACTCTTTGTTCAAGCTGGGTTTTGTATTGGTTGAATTTTTCCGTTTCAAATTTTTGTTTTGAAGATTTTGCGCTGGAAATTATGTTTTTTACTTTTTCAAAAAATCCTTCCTGCCTGGACTCCATAACGCTGAAAGGGACGATAACATAAAACGACTTACTCATTATATTTGCGAATTCAACAAAGCTCTGGACAAAATTGATATATTCATTGGTCTGGATTCTTAGGAGTTCATTGGTTTGTATTTTCTCAAGTTCTTTGACTTGATTTAAATAATCATCAATTTGGAAATGGCGGGAAGCAATGATTATCTGGATTGGGAAATCAAGGGCATTAAGAAATTCTTGAAATCGGGCAACTAATGCTTCTTGTTCTACTTGGCTCAAGAGGTCAAAATTAATACTGGAGCAGGCGCAAACAGCTTTTATACTATTGTCTTTCATAATTGCTACTCCATTCTTTATTTCTTTGACCTCGATGAATTTTTGTATTCCCGAGACGTTTTTGGGTAATTTTATAGGCATATTATTTATTCTTCCTACGCTTCTTCTTTATTGGTCTCAACCTTCCAATTTAAGTCCTGTAAACTATTCTTTGCTATGGGCTTATTTTGCCCCTTTTTATCCGTAATTTTCTTTATAATTTTGATGTTTTCCGTTTCCTCTGATTCTGGAGCCGGTTTTTTGCCAATTGGTTTTTTCCAGACATAGAAATCCGGTTTTCTTAAAAATCTGAAGAAGTTGCTAACTATACTTATAAACGGCTGGCCGTGGACTTTTATAAAAGCAAGAGGAATAGTGATTCCGAGAATAGGTATTGCCAGAATAATTATTGCATAGAAATTCAGGATTTTATAGAGGATAAAAATGATTGCTCCTGCTGCCAGTAAATACAGGAATTGCTTTATTGTCAAAGGCCCGATAACCTTGTCTTCAATATCAATAAATTGAGGGACTTGAAATTGCATTTTGTATTATTCGCGATTTAAATTTTTTAGATTAACAATATTTTCATTTTTAGGTTGGGTAGTATTTGGCGTTAAAGATTCTATTCCTGGAAAGTATCTTTTTATCGGAATAAAAATATTTTTAGCAATATCAATGGTTATTAATTTTGCGATTTCAGAGTCAATGTTTAGTTGGGTTTTTAATAAGTTGATAAAATCTCCGAAAGAAATTTCTTTAATGAAAATTTTTCCAATAAGGATGGGAAGTTTATCGCTTTGTTTCGCGTTTAGTTTGTATTTATTATTAATTTCAGATATTAAACTTGTTGTTTTATCGGAAAGCATAACCTCTTTTATTTCTGGAGGTAATTGACTAACCTTTTTTCTAAATTCATTAGTATAATCCGGCATAATTTAGTTTTAGTTTAGATAAGAGTTTTAAGATAGGGATTATTATTAACAGCGAATTTATTGGCAGCAGCAATTGGGCTTGTTGCGGTAGAAAGATATCTTACCATATTTTTAGCCGCTACATTATCTTGCATTTTTTCAACGATATTGGCAAGTTGGTTGGTAGGCATATTATTTGCCAAAATTTCTAAGTTGGCAGATGAACTAGCTGAACTAATTCTTTTAATCCCATCGGCACCAGATTTCTTTGCCCAATTCACTAGTTGCGCAGAAGACATACGATCTATATCACCGGTTTGAGAGGCATAAGAATGATGGATTTTTTCTTGGTCCAAAGCGCTCATACCAGATAAAATTGCGTTTCCGACAGTAGTTAAAGTATCTAGCGATGTTTTTAAGTTTGTTGCGTGTTGAGGAGAGGCATTTCTTAATGATTCTATTTGAACAGCCGATGCAAATCTTCCTAGGGCGGCAACAACGCGTTCGTCTTTAAGAGCAATGGCTGGAATTTTATTGATGTTTCCTTCTTGAACCACTTTCTGGGTTGTATTATCTCGTTCTGTATTATTTTCTATGGCATCAAGTCTTGTTTCTTTTAGTTTTTGATAAGCTTCAAAATCATTGAAACCCTTAAATGTTTTCATTGCTTCCCCGGCTTCATTTGTAGTGGCATCTCTTAATAATCCTCTTCTGGCTGCATTGCGAGTAGCTATTAATTTTCTGATTTTTTGTCCTGGGGTTATACCTTTGACCATTGATTCTTTCATTACATCCCCGTCTGACATAGTAGAAATTAATCTTTCATATGCTACGTTTCGAGGATCCTTTTCAGGTCTCATTCTCATTTCGGTAGCTCTAGCTCGCATTCTTCTGCCAAGTTTTCCGCCAAACAATGCTCCTCCTGCCGTTAAAGCGCCGGCGCCTGCAAGTCTGCCGAGACCTTTTGTTGGTCGCATAGCTTGTCGCCCCATCCATCCGGCTACTCCTTTTTTGGTATCTGTGGCTATTTTCATAACCGCATTTGCGCCATGGATACCAAGTGCTTGCGCCACTACTATACTTCCAACAAGAAAACCAATAATAATAAAGAAACTGATTAATTCTCCTCCAGGATTACTCTGAAAAGCATTTGCAGTTACTTTATAATTTCCCGTAATAGCATATTGGCTGGCAATCATGCCTATTTTTTTGTTTGCCTGAGTAGTAGCTATTTGTATTGCTATCCAGATAAAAAATGTATACGCAGGGGCGAATATGCACCAATGCAAGAATTTTGTCCACCATTTTTTCCAATTTTCTTGAAGTCCAGGTAATGCATAACATATAAAAGCCAATGGAACGATTGTTATTAAAAACCAAATAGCTATTATTCTGAATAAAATCATTAGCGCTCCGGCAGACAAAGCAAAAATAGCCATAATCATTACTATAGAGCCGAGTACAATTCCAAAAAAAATATCAAGAAATGCTTCATCTTCCACTTTGACTTCTATTCCTTGGTCTTTTCTGCATTTTTTTAATATTCCGTTAGCATTTTCAACACAATCAGCATCACTTTTACAATTAGATATAAGTCCTTTATAGATGTTATCACAATCCGTTATAGTTATAGCCGTCCCCGTTATATTGAAAGCATCGGCGAATACTGCTGTTATCATTCCCTTTTCACCGCCTTGACTACCGATTTTTCCTTTAATGTCTTTTATAAAAAAATTAGCGGTAATATTGCTAAAATCAACAATCACCGAACAAAGCACAAAACTAAAATTTATTAAAAGCGCGATTCCTATTATTTTTGGCAGGAGTTTTTTCACTCCATATTGTTCAATGCGCAAAATAGTGCCAAAAGCGATTATCACCATAATAAGGATAAACAGCATATTTGCGAAATCTCTACACGCTGTCCATCCTGTTTTTACAACTTCAGTGGTTTTGCTGTCAAATCCTATGCCCAAAGCTCCTTCAAAGAGCGAAACAGCAGTTGTAAGTAGTTTCATCAAACATGTTCGTATAATCTCTCCAAGTACGCTAAAAATTCCTTTTCCTGCCTCATGCAAAACTCCTGCATTAACAGAACTAGGCATGGCTAGTCCAGAAACAACCACTGCTAATATAATTATTGGTATTACGATTTTAAATTTTGATTTTGTATTCATCTATGCTTAATATTTTATTTAAATCCCAACTTTCCAATTGCATTGGTCAATGGGATTACCTAATTTGTCTCTAAATCCATAACTGCCTCCGTCATAACCAAGGTCGCTGGGGTCGCATTCAATACACATATGAACTACAGTTCTGCAATCCGTTTTATCATTATCATAAACTCCCAAAAACACTTCTTGGTTTCTGTATCCGCTTAAATCGCATTCAACTTTTATTACTCCTTTCCCGCTTTCTACTCCTCCGGAATTGCAACAATTGTAAGCAGATGGAGTATGAACGGTTTCTTCAGAACAAATTATACCAGCAGGCGGATTTGCCACAAAATCACAACTTGTTGTCATTGTTCTGTTTTCACATAGAGGCAAATTTGTTCCAGCGCAAACTTTTTCATATAAACAAGAATTTAAATCTGGATCAATGGCTTCGTGTTCAGCAACATATACAATACTTCCTCCTGCAGCAGAATTAGTTTCAAGAATGGCCTTATTCGCTTTTGCCATATTTGGTACTAAAATATTGACACCGCCTGATGCCCTGCTGCATGTTTCTTCTGGTTCGTCGCGACCGACATTATACCATGGAGAATAAAAATCAGAACCTGTTGTAGTATTTTTTGTGAGATCAATCGGCCGCCAACCTTTCTCGCAAAAACATTCCGGATTTTTCCATAGTGGTCTGCCTTTATCATCGCACCATCCTTCTAATTCTTCCTCAGCTACTGGATCTGACGTAATCCCTCTGCATAGCCTATAATCCATTGGCATATGCCCGGTTACAGCAGCGCAGCATTTGATTTTTTTCTTGGCCAAATAAGTAGCATATTGTCCGCCTGGGCTCAAACCTCCGGAACGCCACACTCCTCCCCATTCTGGATGCGCTGGATCTTTTAATGGTCCAATGCAATCAAGTTCCTGCGGTTTATTATCAGTAATATTTTTTAATTCTTCCTCAGTTGTTTTGCATAATGTTTTACAGGTTCCTCCTCCGGGAAACTGGAAGTCAGGCAAGATGCGGCAGGTTAAAGCAGTTGAAAGAAATTCTGAATTATTGGGAGGGGCGCAGGCAACAAAGGGATTTTTAAGAAGTTCTTCAGACTGCCCTTCAAAATTGACCCATCCTCCCCACCAGGTATTATGATAAACCAAGGCAGGATATTTAACGAATGCGCGGTTTATATAGTCATAAATTTGTCCGCAATAATCCGCTGGCATAAAATATTCTTTTAAACAAACTTCGCAGGAGTATTTCGTTTCATTTAAAGCGCAGCGGTCATAGAAATCCTGCGCGCTTTTAATTGATGAGCTTATATCTTCATAATTACTGCAGCTTTCTTGCACGCAAAGGTCTTTTTCTGCTTTGGTTTTCTTTAATGCGCAGAAATCTTCATATTTTTTAACACAGTCGCTGCAACTATTTCTTGCCTTGCTTATCAATGCCTGCCCATTCAAACAGGCATCAGCAACTGCGATGCTTGAGCATTTTTTATCATTAACTGCTTTTGTTTTTGCCGCATTATAGCAAGCTGAATATGCAGTATGGCAGGCGGTTTTGCATGTTTCGTCTTTACAGTTATATTCGCATCCGTTAAATGTACTTAAGCATTCTGCCTGGTAATTATTTATCTGTTCCAGGCATCCCGTAGCGCATTCGCTATTAATATTATTTATACTCAATTCATAAGGCAGACCGGTTTTAATGTCGCTACATTTTTTATTTGCAATACTGGCGCATTTTTCCGGATATTTATTAAAAGGAACATCATCCCAGGTTTTGCCATATATCGCTATTTTGTTATCAACTGCTGGCTGCGTATCAAGAACTTCATAGTCCGGTTTCAAATTAATGCCTTCCATTACTGTATAAAGGTGCTGCGACTCTTCATTTAAAACATCCGTAGCCACTTCTCTAAAAATATCACCCTTTATTTGTTCACTCTTGTCGCAGGCATATCCTGCAGTAGATACGCCTTGGATTGATTTTAAAATATTATTTAGAATATCTCCTTTTACTTTTGTGATGTCCTGTGGTGTCTGGTTTTTTTTGTAATCTTCATAATATCCGTATTCTGCCTGGTTCTTGGATATTATAGTTGTTGAAGAGCTTCCTTTGGTTAGCATTCCATTAATGCCGTGAGTTAGTTTATTGAATAATCCGGAAAATACCAGATTCATCATTTCTGTTATTTCGTCCGCAGTAATTAACCAGCCCATATCGCTTCCAATTGCCTCGTCAACGCTGGTTTTTATTTCTGAACCGAGTTTTTTGGTGGTTTTTTCAAGACAAGCGCCGATTGAAGATTTTTCGCAGGATTTCATACAAGCAACATAAAGTGGATTCGGAAGCCCGTTTATGATGTTAGGATACTGGTTGCAATTTGTCGCGCAATCTTGCTGGTCGGTTAGATTGCATATTGCTTCATTTTTAATTCCTTGACCAGCTTCAACTTCTTTTTCCACTTCTGTTATTTCTTCCTGCTCTAATCTTTTCCTTTCTGAAACCGCCATCATAAATGAACCAATAAAATTATTGTTTGGCTGGGCTAATGCAGTCCAGGTATCCCATCCATACATGGCAATGGATGGATTTTTGTAAAATTCTTCAACATTATCCACAATATCGCTAATTGTACAAGCAGCGTATGTTCTATAAGGTATTGCGCCTCCAGGCATATTAATTCCAAGGGCAGTGCCGAGGGAAACTTTGAATGGCGAGCAGAGAGGAGTGAGATTGAATTCACTAACAAATCTGCTAGAGGCAATTTGCAATGCGTTTTTAACTTCTTGTTTCCAGCTTATCATTGCAAATGGCTTATTTTGATCTGTAAATCCCCCTTGGGCCCAGCGCGCTATTTCTTGTTGCAAGCGGACCATCATGCTCCTGGCAACTGTTTTTGGCAATTGATCAAGCACCCAGTCCTTAATCTGATTTACTATATCTATACTTATATCTCCGATTCCGAAAACCGCATTTGCTTTTTTGGGATTAAACAAGAAAGCGCCTATTGTTGAACCGAGAATTGTTGCGATTAACAAGATTGTAAAAATCTGTTTTTTCATAATTCTAAATTTAGATTTTGCGATTCATTTAATTTTAGAAGATTTTGTTCAAAAGATTTCCAAAGACTTGAAACATTTTTTATCTCATTGTTCGCAATAATGGCTTTTATTGGGTCAGATTCAAATCCTCTCAGAGAAACAAAAATGTTTCGCAAAGTTATTGCGATTTTTAAAAAGTTTTTATGTAATTCTTTCCATGACGATGGAACAGGGGTATCAACTAATTTAGATATTTCATCATCATTGATTATTATTAAAATATCCACTTCGGCAAAATCATTATTGGGAAAAGAATCCTGCAACAAGATGAAATTTTCGTTTTGCAAAAGGAAATTATTTGACTTTGCGTAAGATGATAATTTTTCAAAATATGCTTTTATTGCTTCTGGAGTATTGTCATCGGAAATTTTTATATCAATATCTGAGATTTCAATCTGAAATATTTCCGGATTTTTTTCCAGAACCGCGTTCGCCTTATCTGACCAGTCCGCTTCATTGTAGAGCATAGCCCTTCTTAGCATTTCATCTAATGCGCCCTTAGATGCCTCGGCCATATATGTCGTTGGGTCAATGATTTCTGGATGATCTCTGACATATTGGTCTTTTTGCTCAATATACGATTTTGCTATTGCATCAAAATCAGAGAATATCTGATTGGTTATATTATACTTGTTGCCAATGGGCAGAGGATAGAATACCTGTTTATCATTCGGTCCCTTGACCAAAGGATTATGTCCGGAATTTATTTCTTCGCCATCTAAATATCCATCAGCATCTGTATCAGGATTCAAGGGGTCGGTTTTGTATAGATTTTCCTCCCAGTCCTTTAGTCCGTCATTGTCTGTGTCTTTGCTTTCGGACTCAATAATGGTTTCTTTGCCGCCCCATAAATTATATGTGGAAAAAGCGCTTCTTTTAGAGAAAGCGCCTACAAATAAAATTAACCCAACGGCAAAAATGCTTGTTAGTATAATTGTAGCCAATGGTATGTTCTTTATTTTTAATCTCATATTCTTAATTATATCACTTTTATTATAGCACAAAAATAGTCAGTCAAGAATAAAAATCGCGATAAATTTTCATCCAGTCATCAATTGACAAATTTTCCGCCCTGACTTTTGGATTTAATCCGATTTTTTCAAGGTCGATTTCGGGTAAATTATTTTTCAACATTTTTCTTTTTGAAGAAAAACCCGTTTTTACTAATTTAAAAAACTTCTTCATATTTATGTGGGACGTCGCACGTCCCACATAAGACTGCGGTATTATCTTGATAATTGCTGAATCGACTTTTGGCATTGGGAAAAAACTGCTTTTCGGGACATAATCAATGATTTCTGGTTCTGCATAAAATTGTACAGCAATGGATAATATGCTCATGTGCGGCGGTTTTGCTGTTATTCTTTGCGCTACCTCTTTTTGGACCATTAGAATCATCAGAGATGGTTTGTTTTCGACTTCGAGAAATTTTCTAATTAATGGCGAAGTTAAATAGTATGGTATATTTGCCACGATTTTGTAATTGGAATTTGGTATTTCGTCAGAAACTTTTAGAATATCCTTATTCACGATTTCTACATTGTTTATATTCTGCTCTTTTAAAATCTTCTTTAGTATCTCGCAGAGTGTTTTGTCTTTTTCTATAGCAATTACTTTTTTGGTTCTTTTTGCCAATTCAACAGTCAAAATTCCCAGCCCTGGGCCGATTTCCAGCACCGTATCTTTTAAGGACAGGTTTGCTGCGCCAATAATTTTATTTAAAACATTTTCATCAATCAAAAAATTCTGCCCCATATATTTTTTGGAATGAATATTATATTTTTGCAAAATTAGTTTAATATCAATCATTTTAAAAATCTATTAAATCTTTAATTTCTCCATTGTATTCTTCATAATTTATTAAATGCTCCGGGATTTCTGACAAAAATCTTGATGGCATATTTGCCTCTTTGCTTCCCCAACTTGTTCTTCTCTGGGATACAACCAAATGCAGATGAGTTTTGCTTCTGGTAATGCCGACATAGAATAATCTGCGCTCTTCCTCAATATCCAATGGATTCAGTAAGCTTCTGGAATGAGGAAGAATGCCTTCCTCGCAGCCAATGATGAATATAATTGGGAACTCCAGACCCTTGGCAGTATGTAGAGTCATTAGATGTACAACTTCTTTGTTGTTTTGGATTTCATCAGCATCGGACAGGAGCGCTGTTTTTTCCAGAAATTCTTTTAATCCGTCTTGGGCAGGCAATTTATCGTATTCAGCTCCGACATTTATCAATTCCTCAATGTTCTGCCATCTGGCTTCGTCTTCGGAAAGTCCTGCCTGTAGCTCATTATCGCCATAAGTTTTTCTAAGGTAATTTTGGTAATCAATTTCCTTTAAAATAAATTTTAAAAGCTTGGTTAATGGATTTTTAATGGCGATTTCCTTGGCTTTCTGGATAAATTTGTGGAAAATTCCCACTTCTGGTTTTTCCTCGGCAACCCTTTCTATTCCATTTTTAATAATTTTATCAAGCGTGATTTTGCCAATTCCTCTTGTCGGAGTATTGATTATTCTTTTTAAACTCATTGAGTCGTTAACAGCAATATATTTCAAATAACTAACAATGTCTTTAATTTCTTTTCTCTGATAGAATCTAATTGCCCCGATTAATTTGTAGGGAACGTTGTTTTTAATAAATGCTTCTTCAATTGCGCGCGATTGGGCATTAGTTCTGTAAAAAACAGCAAAATCGTGCAATTTATATCCTTGTTTTAAAAATTCTTTTATTTTCTGGACAATAAATTCCGCTTCGTTTTTTTCGTCCCATGTGCCGATGATTGATATTGGCGGGCCAGAAGGGTTTTTTGTCCAGAGATTTTTTGGCTTCTGATAAACATTTTTGGAAATTAATTTCGAAGCAGCATCCAAAATATTCTGTGTTGAGCGGTAATTCTGATCCAGTGTTATAACTTTTGCTTGAGGATAATCTTTTTCGAAATTCAGAATATTCCTAAAATCAGCATTTCTAAAAGAATAAATTGACTGGGCATCATCTCCAACAACACAGACATTTCTGTATTTTGAAGATAAGAGTTTTATTAGCTTGTATTGCGACGGGTCAGTATCCTGGTATTCATCGACCATAATATATTTGTATTTTTCCTGATAAAATTCCAGAATCTCCGGGAAATTTTCAAATAATTTTACAGTAAGCATGATTAAATCATCAAAATCCAAGGCATTATTTTGTTTTAAGTTCAGTTGGTATGCTTGGTAAATCTTGGCAATAGTTTTTTCAAAATATTCCTGCGCATTTTCCCTATAAGTTTCGTAATCAATGGTTTCGTTTTTCAGAGAGGAAATTACATGGAGCGCTCTTTTGGCAGGAAATTGTTCTTGGTTGATTTCCAGATTTTTTATTACCTCTTTCATCAGATTTAATTGGTCGTCTTCGTCATAAATAACGAAGTTTTTCTTATAATCCAATTTGTCTATTTCTTTTCTCAGGATTTTTAGACAAAAAGAATGAAAGGTGCCGATAAACCCCGTTAGACGCGCGGCATCTAACGGGGTAAGGAGTTTGATAGTTCGTTTTTTCATTTCATCTGCTGCTTTATTGGTAAAAGTGACTGCAAGGATGTTTTGCCCTGGGATTCCTTGCTTAATCAGGTAGGATAGGCGGTGGGTGAGCACTTTTGTTTTACCGGAACCAGGGCCAGCCAATATCAAAACTGGGCCGTCGGTGGTTTGGACAGCTTTTTTCTGTTCCAGGTTTAGATTTTCTAAAATATTTTCGTTTTCCATTGTTTATTTTCAGCCCAGGGCTGACCCGCCTTGGGCGGGCTTCCATTTTTGTAGTATAGCACAAGAGAAAATTTTTGTTTTAAAAAGCTTGACAAGGGGTTATAGGCATGCTAATCTTAACAATACCGAAACTCAGTGGAGGTATTTTTGTTTAGCTAATCAGTTTAACTAGAAACTTATTTTAGAGAACAAAACAATTGGGTTATTGGAGGAGAAACTGCTCAAAATTCCTTATTTTAAGGTAGCAGCAGTTATTTTTATTGGATTTGGGTCTTTATTCTTGACTAATGCCATTGCCGGCAGTCTTAATAATGACTCTGCAACAAGCGAAGAAGAGGAAATGATCAGACGAAGTTCCTTTGTTTATGCTTCGAAGGATCTAAACCTGGCAGAAACTATAATTGAGGAATCATATTTTGACGGGTCATATTTTGAGGACTCCAATGTAGTTATTCAGAACAGCGCTTTTGTGGCTAATAATTCTCCGACAGGAGCCCTGTCTACTCTATCTTTAGAAAGAAGCGGGATTATTACCTATGAAGTCCAGCAAGGTGATATTCCTTCTGGCATTGCTTCTATGTTCGGCATAACTACCAATACTCTGCTCTGGGCTAATAACTTAAGCCCTTTAAGCAAGATTAAAGCAGGACAAGAACTAATTATTTTGCCGGTTTCAGGAATCAAACATACAGTTAAAAATGGCGAAACATTGGACAAAATTGTTAAAACATACAAAGGCAATTCAGAAGAGACAATTGCTATGAATGGGTTGCCGGCTAATGGAAATTTGGCCATTGGTCAGGACATTATTATTCCTGATGGCCAGAAGCCGGTTGAATATGCGCCAAAAGCCAAAATCTATGCTTATAGTACAGAAGAGCTTGGTCCTTATGGCAGTACAAGCCATGGATTTCCTTGGGGCCAGTGTACTTGGTATGTTGCTCAAAAAAAGTATGTTCCATGGAATGGGGATGCTAAAACTTGGTTAAAAAAAGCTGTTGGATATGGATTTGAAACTGGCATCGAACCAAGGCCAGGCGCAATAATTTCTATGCGCGGTAATACCTGGATAATGAAACGTTACGGCCATGTAGCTTATGTTGAAGCTGTAAATGAAGATTCAATTACTATTTCAGATATGAATTATTTGGGTTTGGGAATAAAAAGCGTGCGCGCTATTTCCAGAAACGACTGGAGAATCCTGGGATATATATATTAAAATTGACCTAATTTTGATTAATAAATAAAATAGCGGGCAAGTCAGTTGACTTGCCCGTTTTGAGCTGTTTTCAGCTGGCGGCTTTCATGGCCCGGGTTAGGCCTTTCCTGTTTTTGCCGATCAGCTTAAAATTGGTCCAGGAAAACAGATTTTTGGCACCCAGTTTCGGTTTAGCGATGAATTGGCAGTTATTTCTTGATTTGCCTTTGATGGTAATTCCATCAGCGTTAACCTTGGTAATTCTGTACGGTTGGCCCTTCACGAAAAGCTCTTGTCCGTAGGCCATCATGGTTTTTTTGGCGCGGACAAACTGGTTGATTCCAAGCATCTTTTCCTTGAATAGTTGTAAAACGGTCATGTCGTATCCTCCTTTTAAGATATATTTACATTATAGCATATCCGTAAATTCTGTCAAGTTTTAATGAAAAACTTCTTATCTTATTATAAATATGGTATATTTCAAAAAAGGAGGTGCTCATGGAAAAAGAAGAATTTTGCCCTGGAGACAAGTGTAAAATTGTTGAAATCGGGCAAGGAGGGTTTCATTTTGAAACAAGGAAGAATTTTTTAAACAAGAGAGTTGAATTTGCAGGGTATTGCTCTGGCGAGGAAGAAAATGAAGAAGGTTTTATCTCATGCGAACTCGTTTTGTTAGAAGATATTTGTGTAAACGAGGTATCGAGTGAGTACATGACAAGCGGATTCAAATTCTATTTTCCTTGTATCAAGCTCGTAAAGGCCACCGAATAAGGTGGCCTTTATTTTTATATTTCTATTTAAAAATCCGCATGAGGCGGATTTTTTAACAAAATTCCATAGATTTGTTTGTTTTAATTTTTACGAAAAATTGACGGTTAAATCGCTGTTTAGAGCGCGGGCGATGTTGTTGAGGGTTTGTATACTTAAGTTTTGTTTGCCATTTTCTATGCGAGCGATATTACTTTGTTTGGTTTTAAGTTTTTTAGCCAATTGCGCTTGGGAAATATTTTTTTGTTTTCGTAATTTCAAAATCTGATAAGCAACTTCCAATTGCTTCCCATATTCGTTATAGTGTTTTTTGAATTCAGGATTTTTTAATTGTTCGGCAAGATATTTTTGGAAATCTCTTGCCTTTATTTTTCTATTCATAAATTTTTGGATTATTAATTACAACATAATAATTATTTTCAGCAATTCTTATTTCTGATTCAGGGGTTTTTGATGTATGTTTCAAGAATGCGTGGAGGAGTATGATTGTTTTCTTAATAAATGTAAAATAGAAAATTCTATGTCTATTTTTGCCAAAATCAATTCTTAATTCGCGAATTTTACCCTTGATGTGTTTTGAGTACGGTTCATCTAATACGCCTTTATATTGTCTTAAAAATTCGATCCGATTTAAAATTTTAGCTTTTTGTTTTTTGTCCAAATCATCGATATATTCAAAAATATAGCTCTTATTGGTTTTGGGATCGATATAGAATTTTACTCTATATTCACTTGATTCAGTATATATCATATATGATATACTTGTCAATAGTTAATATTGTGGATAACTATATTTCCACTTTTGGCCGGTATTGCAGGGCTTCGGCAATGTGCTGCGAGGTAATACTGGGTGATTCGGCAAGGTCAGCAATAGTACGCGCTAATTTTAAAATGCGGTGGTATCCGCGCGCTGACATATGGAGATTATTTACTGCATTGCGCAATAATCTCTCCCCTTGCTCATCGGTTCTGCAATGCTTTTTAATCAAAGGGATATTCATTTCCGAATTTGTAACAATATTATCATCCTTAAATCTTTCAATCTGGATTTGTCTGGCCTTTTCCACTTTTTTTCTGATTGTCTGGCTTGATCCCTCCATATTTTCATCAGTTAATTTTTCGTATTTTACATGCGGCACTTCAACATATAAATCAATCCTATCCATAATTGGTCCGGACACCCTTCTTTGATATTTATTAATCTGCTGCTGGTTGCAGGTGCATTGTTTTTCAGGGTCTCCATAATATCCACAAGGGCAGGGATTCATTGCGGCAATTAATGTAAATCTTGCCGGGAAAGTATAACTGGCCTTGGCTCTGGCAACATGTATTACGCCGTCTTCTAATGGCTGCCTCAAACTTTCCAAAACGTCCCTGTGCACTTCCGGAAATTCATCAAGAAATAATATTCCGCGATGGGCCAAAGTAATTTCTCCTGGCCTAGCAATGCCTCCGCCTCCAATTAAAGAAGCCTCTGATGCGCTGTGATGAGGAGAGCGAAACGGCCTCTGGTGGATTAAAGGTTTTTTATGGGAAAGTTTTCCAGCTATGCTGTAGATTTTGGTAACTTCCAAGATTTCGCTCCAAGCCATTTTTGGCAGAATTGTAGAAATCGCTTTTGCCAATAATGTTTTTCCTGATCCAGGCGGGCCAGTCATGAGTACATTATGATTTCCGCTTGCAGCAATTTCCAATGCCCTTTTGGCGTTTTCCTGTCCTTTAATATAAGCCATATCAACACTTGGCTGGAATCCGATTTCAAATCCTTCTAAAAATTCCTCGCCAAACGGCTCCAGAGGTTTGATTTCAATTCTATTTTCCAGAAAAGCAATAAGTTCTACTAATGACTCGATGGGAAATATATTTATATCTCTTACTAATCTTGCTTCATTGCTGTTTGATTTCGGAACAAAGACATTGGTAATTCCCTTTTCTTTTGCCATTAAACAAATCGGCAAAACCCCATTAGCTCTTCTGATCTCGCCATTCAAAGCCAATTCACCGACAAATAATTTATCTTTCTCGTCGAATTTTATCTGCCCTGACGATAAAAGAAAGCTTAAAGCAATAGGCAAGTCATAAGCTGAACCCTCCTTCCTTAAATCAGCCGGTGCTAAATTAATAATTACTCTTTTATTTTGTTTGTGCGGAGGTTCTGCTCCGCTATTTTTTATTGCTGCAGCAATTCTCTCCTTGGACTCTTCAACTGATTTGTCCGGCAGTCCGACAATACTAAAAAAGCGGAGACCGGATGATAAATCCGCCTCCACCTCTATGAGTTCAGCTTCAAGGCCAGTTATAGCTGCTGAAAAAACTTTGTTCATACCCCGTAGTAGATTCTCGACTAATTAAAATTATTATGCTGCCCTGCATCAGTCGAGAATTCACTACGGGGCATGTTGTGGATAAGTTTTTAGAATTTAGTCAATATCAAGGTTTTTGCTTGGCATCCTGTTTTTAGAGCCAAAATTAGCTTATTTTAGCCTTGACGATGAACTAGATTTGTTTTCTTTGGATTATGTTCTAAACAAGTTATCCCCATTCGACTCAGCGCTTAAGGCGCTTCGCTCATGGTAAACCGGTTCTACAATTTCAATCTGTCAATAATTCCATACATTGATTCTTTGCTGATGGATAAAATGAACAAATTATTGAAAATAGCGTAATCAATGGTTAATTCCGGATTTGGGAAATTGATATAGCGAATGGAGATTTCTTTATAAATATTATCGTGAAATCCTTTACTGGCTGTCCCGCCTGGAGATTCTTTCAAGAAGAGATTTTTTAGATCATCGGGCATTGTTTTTTCCCAGAATTTTAATTGTTCTTCTAAATTAGCAGTATTTATTGCTTCTATAATTAGTCCAAACCGCCTCTTTCCGTTCTGGCCATATAAAACAAGCGTATATTTGTCTTTCAATTCCGGCAAAACATAAGGATAAATTGCTATTCTTAATTCTTGTATCAGTTCATTTAGAAATAAAATTTCTTTTTCATTTTTTATCGGTACTATTCTTTTGAATGTTCCGTCTGATTGGTCTATATCCGCCTCGATTTTCAAAAGATTGAGCAGGGATGCGTTATTTCCAACTGTAATTATTTTCGTTTCATCAACAGGAAACAAAGATACTGATATTTGTGGTTCTTCTGGTTGTTGAACTGGTGGCAATTGTTGCTGTTCTTCTTCTATTCTTCCTTGCCAGTAAAAGAATACTCCAATGGCAATTATTGCCAGAACGATAATTATGGGTATAAGATAAAACCTCTTCTTTTTTATCTGTTCTGGTTTTATTTCTTGTTTTGTTCCTGTTTTTATTTCTTTGGTAACTATTTTTGGCGGAGCAGGCGCAATAAACTCCTCTGTTTCTGGCAGAGGAGTTTTCTTAATTTCTTTAATTTCTTTGATTGGGGTTGGAGTTGGAGTAGGTGTTGGGACTGGAGCCGGAGTAGGAGTAATCAATAAAGTTTTAGGCGGGGTTTTCGGTACCCCTCCCTCCAATTTATCCAAGTCGCTTTTCATTGTCCTGATTTCGTATTCAGGTAATGAATTGATTGGTTCATTGTTGGCCATTTTATTTTTTAGATACGACTTCGATTAAAGACAAGCCAATTTTTCCATTATCATCTATCTTCTTTACTTTAACATGAACAATATCGCCCTGTCTAACAACATCTTCAACTTTTTCAACTCTTTTCGCGCCGAGTTCTGAGATATGCAGCAAACCATCTTGTCCCTGGAAGAGTTCCACAAAAGCTCCGAATTCAGCTGTTTTTACAACCTTGCCCTGGAATTCTTCGCCGAGTTTTGCTTCGCGAGTCATTGATTTAATCCAGCTGATTGCTTTCTTGGCATTGTCAGCATTTTCGGACGTAACGAAAATAGTTCCATCATCCTCGATTTCAATAGTCGCGCCAGTTTGTTCGGTTATTTCATTTATTGTTTTTCCGCCTGTACCAATTACCATCCCGATTTTTGCTGGATTGATTTTTAGAATATAAACTCTCGGAGCATAAGGAGATAATTCCGGCCTCGGCTCTTTAATGGTTTTTTCTATGACTTCAAGAATTTCCAATCTTGCTTTTTTTGCTTGCTTAAATGCATCTTCTAATATGTCTATGCCAATGCCGTCAATTTTAACATCCATTTGCATGGCATTGATTCCATTTTTAGTTCCGGCGATTTTTAAATCCATATCGCCATAATGGTCTTCGGGGCCTTGGATGTCAGTAAGTATCTTATAATCCAATCCGCCTTTGGCGGATTTCGCTTTGCTCAACATTAAACCCATAGCAATTCCAGCAACTTTTTCTTTAATTGGCACTCCGGCATCCATTAAAGCCAAAATCGAACCGCAAACAGATGCCATTGAAGAAGATCCGTTTGAAGACAGAACTTCGGATACGACCCTGATTGTGTAAGGGAATTCCTCTTTTGACGGAATTGCCGGCTTTAATGCTTTTTCTGCTAAAGCGCCGTGGCCAATATCTCTTCTTCCGGGATTTCCGATTCTCCCGACTTCGCCGACAGAATATGGAGGGAAATTATAGTCATGCATAAATCCCTTTTTCCCTTCTATTTCCATCTGGTCAAAAACCTGTTCTGAACCAGGAGAGCCCAATGTAACAACAGAAAGTACCTGGGTTTCTCCTCTTTGGAATAATCCTGAGCCATGAACTCTTGGGAATATTCCCACTTCAGCGCTTAAGTCCCTTAATTCATCAAGTTTTCTGCTGTCTGGACGTTTATTGTTTTTAAGAATATTGTAATGGGTTATTTCGTCAATTTTTTCATCTATATATTCTATTACTAAAACAAGTTTTTCTTTCGATTCTTCCGGATATTTTTCTTTGATTAATTCTGCCAGGCCGTTGTTAATGTCATTCAATTGTTTAACCCTTACTTGTTTTTCTTTGTGATAAATGGCTATTTCCAGCTTGTCGCCAACAAATTCATCAATTAATTTTTTAAGTTCTCCATCAGCTTCTTTGATTTCCAACTCTCTTTTTACTGGTTTTATTTCTTTGACAATGTCTTTTTGGAAATCAATCAATTTCTTGATGTGTTTTTTTGCCAAATCAATTCCTTCAAGCATTTTTGCTTCTGGCATTTCCGGCGCCTGTCCTTCAATCATATTCATAAGAATGTCTTTATTTTTTTCAATTCCAGAAACAAATATCTCAGAGCCAGATTTTGTCTTGGCGCTGATAGTCGAGGTAATTATCCAATTGTCTTTCTCGTCTTGGCCAACAGAAATTCCTGCCACTGGTCCATTAAATGGTATGTCGGAAACAGATAAAGCCGTTGATGCGCCTATAAGCGCCGGTAGCCCGGGATCATTTTCTCCGTCAAAAGACAAAACAGTCAAAACAATCTGCAAATCGTTCCTTAATTTTTGATTAAAAAGAGGGCGAATAGATCTGTCTATCAAGCGTCCGGTTAAAATTGCTTCATCGCTTGGTCTTCCTTCTCTCTTAATAAAACGACTGCCTTTAATTTTTCCGGCAGCATAAAATCTCTCTTCGTAATCAACTGTGAGGGGGAGATAATTTCTATCGCTCGGCTTATCAGATAGAACCGCAGTCGCTAAGACCGCAGTCTGTCCGTATTTTACTAATGCCGAACCATTGGCTTGTTGGGCTAATTTGCCCAATTCAACAGAGAGTTCTTTTCCTTCAATCTCTGTTTTAAAGATTTTCGTATTCATATAGATTATTTTCTTATTCCTATTAAATATTTCCCCGGACTTTTGCCCAAGTCAGTAAAATCATCAGTTGTTTCCTTTAATTTGCTTGAAGCGCTTTTTTCAAAAGCAATTACTTCTACTTGCTGCCCGTTTGCCTGTAAATATTCTATCAATGGAACAAAATCTCCATCTCCAGTTACCAAGACAACGCAATCCAGTTTTTCGCTTAATTTAATTGCATCGACCGCCATGCCAACATCCCAGTCCGCTTTTTTCATCCCGCCTGGGAATATCTGTAAATCTTTGCTCTTCACCTCTATTCCTGACTTAGTTAGAGCTTCTAAAAACGCTTTCTCCTCGCCGGTTTCAGTGGTTACAACA
Organism: Patescibacteria group bacterium; assembly: GCA_018897295.1. Taxonomy (NCBI): domain Bacteria; species Patescibacteria group bacterium. Next base: position 45,599 of record JAHILA010000009.1, on the reverse strand, counting down.
TAAGCGATTGCCCTGATTAATTTTCTTCCTGCAACTGCGGTTTTCAGAATTTCACGGAAGTTCACCCTGGCCTGGTAAATATTTTTTGCCGAGTGATACATATTTTGGACATCCATAAACACCCCTACTCGTTGCTCTTTATTTTTAATAATACTCATATTATTTTTTCAATCCCAATGACTTAATCACTTTTTTGTAGCGCGTTTCATTGTCGTTTTTCAGCCATTCAAGTAATTTTTTCCTTTTCGAAACCATTCCCAAAAGGCCTCGCCTGGAGTGGTTGTCTTTTGGATGTTTTTTAAGATGGGCTGCCAATTTGGCAATTTCCTCGGTTAGGATTCCAATTTGAACATCAGCCGAGCCAGTGTCGGTTTCATGAACTTTATGTTCTCCTATAATTTTCTTTTTCTTGATTTTTCCTAACATGTATTAATTTTACTGGTTAATTTATTTTTTATAAAATCATTATACTACACAATAAATCGTTTGCCAAGAGAGGAGGTGTGATGTATTATAAAAACATGATAGAAAAAATTGATTATCGAAAAATTATTTTAGATCATCCGTGGATATTAGAGAAAAATCACGATTGTATTTTGAGTCCAGACGCAGATGGTTTACTATGCGGTTTATTTATGTCTCATTTTTTAGGTTGGAAGATAAGAGGATTTTATGACGGAAAAGTGATGTTGTTGGATAACAATATTTCCGTTAGAGATTGCATATTTTTGGATATGGAAATTTTCAGAAAAAATATACGAAGCATCGGGCATCACATGGTTCAATTTAATAAAAATAAACGACCATTAAATTGGGATAATTTTAAAAATTGTATACAACCCAATAATTTAAGAAATTATGATGGATATAAAAATTTTAAATTAAAATATCCATTAGCCACAATACATATGCTTATTGGAATAATAGGATCAAAAAAGAAATTTACTATTCCCGAATCAGCAATTTGTCCATTATTATATGTGGATGGCGTATTTAAAAATTTATTTGGATATCCGGAAAATTGTATCGATTGGTTAAAATATTTAAACGCAGAATCAAGGGAAAATGAATTGAATAAAATCTTTTTGAATAAACATTACTCTATACACAATTTAATGATTGCGTTAAAAGATTTTTTTCTTGAGATTAGTGATATAAGTGAAAACAAGAAAAGAAACGACAAAATCAAAATATCCAATTCTAAAGGGGAATTCGTTAATATAATAAAAATGAAAAATTATTACAGTATTAATGATGAAGAAAAACAGAAGTCGGAAAGATTTTTAAAAATGTTGTCTAAATTAACAAAATGGACATATGTATCAAAAAATTGGCAATGGTCTAATTTTAAAACTTATAAATTTACAAAAGAAAATATTGTGCCCAATAATAGAAATTTTGAATTTATGATTAAAAAAAATCCATTGTCTTGGGCGATGACTAGTGGATTGGCGATAGAATATACTATTGACAATAGAAAATTATTAAAATAATTTTCTATTAATTGATCCCTCTTCTTTGATTCTTTTTTTGGTTAAATCACAATATTCTTTAGAGATATCAATTCCAATATAATTTTTATTCAATTGGATGGCTGCCAATACAGATGTGCCACTTCCCACAAATGGATCCAATACCACGCCATTTAATGGACAAAAACATTGTATAAGATCATAGGGAATTTTATCTGGAAACGTCGCAGGATGTTGGTGTTTTAATTTAGTGCCATCGCCACATGTAGTATAATCCCATAATGTTCCCCTGCATTTCATTGGATTAATAAAGACCTTTTTTGATTTTAATGTTTTGCCATTAGTTAGTCGTGTAGCACATCCGGTCATGGTTTTGCCTCCGTGTTTGGATGGAATTTTAAGTGGTTCTTTATTAAAATATGCCGGGCGTTCTCCTTTAAGAAAAATAGGGATGTATTCATGATCAACTCGAAATCTTTTTGTCCACCACGCGCCTTCGGCGCCGTGTTTTTTATATATAACAGTCTCGAAAAGCTTAAATCCGATATTATCAACCCAGTCAACAATGGTCTTGAATGACGTGAGCGATTTACCAAAGTTTTTTGTCTGATCTTGTATAACCATTGCTACGATTCCGCCATCTTTAAGAACGCGAAATAATTCTTTACCCGTGTCGTGTAAATTAAAACTAAATCCATTATATGTTCGAACATTATCGTAAGGGGGGGATGTAATTACCATATCAATTGAATTATCTGGTATTTTTTTTAAGACATTAACACAATCACCGCAAATAATTTCATTTAATGGCAATGTGTCGTATTGTTGAATTTTTGAAATTGGCAATGTTTCAGTGGCTGTTAAATCTTGTTCGTTTTTTATTACATCAACAACTACTCCTTGAATATTAAAATTTTGATTTTTATTAATAATAATCGGACTCATATTTTTATTAGCTGGCTGTAGTCGAATATAGTTTTTTTCTTTATAGAATTTTTTTAACGTTGCTTCGTTGTTATCAATGAGTCCCACTATCTTTTGTCCATTTTCGGCTACATTTTGTTGTTTAACCAAGATAATGTCGTTGTCATTTATATTTTCGTCAATCATACTGTTTCCGGTTACGCGTAATGCGTAAAATTTTCCGGAATGAGGAATTTTGTTTTGTGGAATGGCGATTGTTTCTTTATCCTCAATTGCTTCTATCGGTTGTCCTGCTGCAATTAATCCCAATATTGGAATATTAATCATTCTTTCATGTTTTTCAATTTGAATTGTTCGTGGGTGGTTTTCAAATTTATTCAAATACCCTTTTAATTTTAATGCTTCAACGTGTTGATGAATGCCCGATGCAGAAGATAATTTAAAATGTCTCGCTATTTCTTTAAGAGAAGGAGAGTAGTTATTTTTCTTTATGCATTTTTTAATATATTCCAATATTTGCTGTTGTTTTTTTGTAAGCATATCTTAATATAATTATATACCGAAAGAAAACTGAAAGTCAATGTTGGTTTCTGTGGATAACTTTTAAAATTGGAAATATTTTTAAATCTGGTGTAGTATAAAAAGTATGAGGAAAATATTGTTTTCAGCTACTTTGGTTTTAATAGGAGTATTGCTTGTACTTCCTGTTCTTGCGAAAGCGCAGACCAACACACCAAAACTGGAAGTAAATTTTTTCTATTCAGAAACCTGTCTTCATTGCAAAGCAGAAAATACATTTTTGGATAAAATTGAACCCGAATACCCTGATGTGAAATTTAATCGTCATCTAATTTCGCAAGCAAATTGCCGTAAAGAATTAATTGATCTTTGCAATAAATATAATTTGGAGCAATATATTGGTTTGGTTCCATTAACTTTTGTTGGCGATGAATTTTTTCCTGGATTTGATAATGAGAATGGGATTGGAAAACAAATTGAGGACTCGATAAAAAAACAATTATCCTCCTTTGTCCCATCAAATGGGACTTTGACGGACAAGAGAAAGATAAGCTTACCGATTATTGGCAAAGTGGATTTGAGCAAATATTCTTTATTGATGCAGGCGACAATTCTGGGTTTTTTTGACGGATTTAATATTTGTTCTCTGGGCGCGTTGGTCTTGATTCTGGGATTGGTTATAATTTTGCGTTCCAGAAAGAAGATTTTGTTTTTTGGCGGAACTTTTATTTTGACTACAACTATTGTTTATGGGATTTTAATCGGTTTATGGTATCAATTGTTTTATTTTCTTGGCCCTTATTTGAAAATAATGAATATTTTTGTCGGCGTCTTGGGGATTATGGGCGGGATTTATTTCTTAAAACAATTTTTAAAATACAGGAAATACGGGCCAGCTTGTGATATGAACAACAATGGCTTGGTAAATAAATTTTCTTCAAAAATACAAAAAAGTTTCAAGGAGTCTCGGGGATTATGGGCAATTTTAATAAGTATTTTTATTTTTGCAATTGTGATTACAATTGTTGAGTTTCCTTGTTCGGCTATTATTCCTGTTCTTTTTGCCGGGCTGTTGGCGAAAGCGCAAGTTTCAGTTGGGGCATATATTTTTTACATAGCGCTATATTTATTGTTTTACATGATTGATGAGATTATTGTTTTCTTGATTGCTGTTTTTACAATGAACATTAAAATTGCTTCAAGTAAAGCAATGACATGGTTAAATCTAATTGAAGCAATCGTTTTATTCGGGCTGGGATTTTATTATCTGATTGGATTTTGATTTTTTAAAGTTTTTTATGAAATAATAAACACCCCTCTCGTTTTTGTTTTATAGGCGAGAGGGGGTTTAACATAATTCGATACTGATGATTTCTCCGTTTTCCATTTTGGCTATCCAAAATTTTCCTTCACGAGTAATAATTTTTACAGGGAAAGAAATATTTTGTATTAGCGGGGGGTTCGTAGATAAAATAGGAATTGCGGATCCATCACTAATAACTGCATCGGTGTTTAAAGTACAAATATCCGGATCAAACATTTCTTCTAGTCGCTTGTTATTCGTTTTTTTCATCTTAGCCTCCTTAAATCTAATTTTATCATATATCTGAGATTTTGTCAAGTTTGACCAATGGATATTTTTAAGCTATTCTATAATTGAATTCTTCGCCCCTATGGTGAAACCCCGACGCCCCGACATAATGTCGGGGGTACGGGGCTCCGACCTCCGACATAAAAATCGGAGCGTCGGAGCAGATATTTATGAAAGCATACGTTTATATACTTAAAGATGAAAATAATAAATTCTATATTGGTAGCACGAGTAATTTAATAAGAAGAATAAAACAACATGATCATGGCTACACTCAAACTACTAATCGGATGGAAAATCCTGTATTAGTTTTTTCGCAAGAATACGCAAATTTAAAAACTGCCAGATGGATAGAACAAAGGTTGAAAAAATTAAAAAGAAAAGATTATGTAGAAAAGATAATTTCGGACGGATACATAAAAATGTCGCCCTCGTGGTATAACGGATAACACGACGCGCTTCGGACGCGTAGTTGCGGGTTCGAATCCTGCCGAGGGCACCGAGTCAAACTCGGTTAACTGAAAAGCGCGCGTGTAGCTCAATGGTAGACCTGCCCGCTTCGCCTTGACGCGCCCATAGCTCAGTTGGTAGAGCAGCTCCCTCTTAAGGAGATTGTCCCAGGTTCGAGTCCTGGTGGGCGCATATAATCGGCGAAGCAAGGCGGGCGGGGCAGCTCCCTCTTAAGGAGACGGTTGGGGGTTCGAGTCCTCCCACGCGCATAAGTTGACTAAATGCTTTTTAAAATCTATTATTTTAAATACGCCCCCATAGCCCCGACGCACGAAGTGGTCGGGGTCCCGACAGAATCGTCGGGACTTAATATGCCCCCATAGCTTAATGGTAAAGCAGTTGCCTTTTAAGCAATTGACCAAGGTTCGATTCCTTGTGGGGGTACCACTTAGGGCGACCGAAAGGCGTCCAAAAAAGCACGAAATCTTTCGATTTCATGCTTTTTATTTTCCCTAATTTTCCAGAAACAATTCTTTGTTTTTCAGCTATTATATTCATATATTTTTAAGCAATTTTATAAAATTGCTAGTTTACTTAAAGGTCAAAATGTGGTAAGATGAAGGAGAATTATTTATAGTGAGCGAAGTCGAAATATGATTAAACGAGAAGCAAAAGAAAAAATTAAGCAACTTATCGCAAAATATGAAGCGGAAAAAATCACCGAGAAAGTTTTGCGATACACCGAAGAAGAAACCAAAAGAGGATTTATTGAGCCATTGTTTGAAACTTTGGGCTGGGATTTTTCGAATAGAGAAGAAATAACATTAGAGGAACATATCTCTGGTAATCGTGTTGATTACGGTTTCTATTTAAATGGTAGAATAAAATTTTATTTGGAAGCCAAGAAAATATCTGCCGATCTGAATCGTGAGGATTATGCGGAACAAGCAATTCGCTATTCTTGGAATAAGGGCGTTACTTGGGCGATACTTACTGATTTTGAGAGTTTAATCGTCTTTAATGCCTTATCTCCAGAAAAATCTTTGGCGGGTAAAAAATATCTATCTTTTACTTATAAAGAATATCTTAATCGCTTTGATGAATTGTGGCGATTATCAAAAGAAGCATTTAATGATGATATTTTAGATAAAGAAGCTGAAAGGGTTGGTAAAAAATTACAAAAAATATCAGTTACTGAGACATTATCTAAGGATTTAAATGAGTGTCGAGAAATTTTAACTACAGCATTTTTGCAGTGGAACGATAAAAGAATTGATTCACATCTTATAGATGAGGGTGTGCAAAAATTACTTAATCGTTTAATTTTTATTCGTTGCGCCGAAGATAGAAAAATTGAACCGCCAACCTTAGTGCCGTTAATTCATGAATGGAAATCCAGTGATAAAGCGGGAAGGATTACTCCTTATCAAGCAATGATTAAAAAATTTAGAGAGCTAGACATAATATATAATTCAAATCTTTTCGATGAACATCCCTTTGAAAAATGGGAAGAATTTGGAGGAGCAACAGAAAAAGTGATTGATATTTTATATGGTAAGAAAAATTATTATGATTATGATTTTTCTATTATTCCAGCTGATGTTTTAGGTAATGTTTATGAAAATTATCTTGGTCACCAATTAAAAAAGTCTAAAAAAGAAGAACATTTAGATAAAAATTTTAAAAAACGTAAAGAGCAAGGAATATATTATACTCCAAAATTTATTGTGGATTATATTGTTGAAAATGCTCTTGGTCCAATATTAAATAAATGCAGGAGCATAAGCGATTTGCAGAAGATAAAAATTTTAGATCCTGCTTGTGGTTCGGGTTCGTTTTTAGTGGCAGCGATGAATCTTGTGATTAAAAAATATGTTGAATTTGGAGTTAAGCCAAATGGATTATTAAAAATTCAAATTTTAACGAATAATATTTATGGAGTAGATTTAGATCAGCAGGCCGTTGAATTAGCACGATTAAATTTACTTTTAAATACCTTTGATAGTCAAACAAAATTACCAAATCTTAGTGGAAATATCGAAAATGGTAATTCGCTAATTTCGGGCACAGACGAGGAGTTGAAAAAATATTTTGGCAAAAATTTTCGCGATAAAAATCCGTTTAATTGGCAGGAGAAATTTCCTGAGGTTTTTAAGCAAGGAGGGTTTGATGTAATTATTGGGAATCCGCCATATGTTACCAGTAAATATGGAAAAATTTCTGAAAATGTAAAGAAATTTTATATTGAAAATTTTGAATCCGCTTATGACAAATTAGATTTATATGTTTTATTTATTGAAAAAGCATTAAAAATATCAAAAGAATATGGATTAATTGCTTTTATCACGCCCTGGAATTTTTTGGCCAATTTCTATTCTTTGAAAATCAGAAAATTTTTGTTAGACAATACTAAAATAAAATTATTTAATAAATTACCTCCAAATGTATTCGGTGGTGTTATTGTTGATAGCGTTATTTTTGTTTTTGAAAAGAATAAAAACAATAAAGGGAATTTAATATTATTTGACGATTTATTCAACGAGAATAATCAAAAACATTTAAGTCAGGATATTTATTTGCAAAATGAAAAATATGTTTTTAATTTTCCAGGCAATATTATTGCTGAACAAATTTTGAATAAAATGAGAATTGATTCTATTGAATTAGGAAAGATTGCCTTAAACTATATTGGGATTATGACTGGTGGCCAAAAAGAAATGATTGCAAATAACCCAATTTTTAAAAACAGTAAACCCGTTTTAAGCGGTAAGGATATTGATAGTTGGATATATTTTGATCGTGGTAATTTCGTTAATTTTGATAAATCAAAAATTCATAGTAATGACAAAGAAAGCATTTATTTGTCTAAAAAGAAAATTCTTTTAAGAAAAACTGGTAGCAATCTTGTTGCGTGTATTGATAAAAATCAATTTTTTACCATTCAATCATTATATAATATCATTGTTAAAGATAAAAAATATTTAGAAGAGTATTTACTATCCTTATTAAATTCAAAACTTTTTACTTATATTTATAATAAATTTTTTATAACAAATCCTGAGGTATTTCCCTATATAAAAAGAAGGAATTTAGATAAGTTACCAATTAAAATATTATCTCATATTCAACAGAAACCTTTTATTGAACTGGCCGATAAAATGATTTTACTGAATAAAGAACTCCGAAAAACAACTAAAAATTCTGATAAATGGGAAAAAATTAAATCAGAAATCGAAAAAACCGATAAAATTATTGATGAGAAGGTTTATAAACTTTACGGTTTAACCCCGGAAGAGATTAAAATTATTGAGAATTCAAAATGATTATTTATGCCATTTGGAATTCAAAAACAGTTCGTCGCTGAAGCGAAAAAGGAAGAAGAAATCATCACCGTCAATCGCTGCCCAATTGAGCTGATAGAAACGAAAATCGGAGAAGTTTTAGAAAATATATGAGTGACAAAACAGATTTTGAAAAACTAGAAAATTTTATAAATGGCGTTGGTGCAGCAAGGATGTTGTTGCAAAGATCACATAAACAGGAGTTTTTGATTGAAGCCTTGGTTTTATACGCTACGCTCATAGATGGGTTTTGTCGCATAGCGCTTGTACTTAAACAACAAATTAAGAATCGATCTTCTGATTTTGATGTAAAGTATATACATCAAGATGATGATAGAGATTACTACTCCGAAAGGGATATTTATAAATATGCATTTGAGAAAGCAATTTTAGAAAAAGATATTTTTGACGATATTAACGCACTTTACGATTTTAGAAACAAAGTCATCCACAGATTTCTTATAAGCGAAATTGAATATGCTCATCTGGGATTGGTTTTAGATAGATATGAGCTTGTATTCCAAAGATTATGGAATATAGTATATGGATTGGAATCGGAACAGATACAAAAAGGTGTTGGGATGACTATAGCCAGAAAAGTGACAGAGGAAGATAAAAAAGCAGTTCACAAAGACATTTTGAGAAAGGTTGATACCAAAGATCCTGAAAAATTAAAGCAAATTTTAGGATCAAAGTTGATTCAAGACACTAAAATATTTTCTGAGCGGGCCGAGAGAGAAAGAATATCCGATGAAGTTAGTGACGAGATAGAAATACGTGAAGAAAAAACAAGGATTCCCCCAGGATTTACATCTGTAAAGGAAATTACAAAATGGGCAGAAAGAAAAGGACTTTTTCGGAAATGTATTTGCGGCCATGAGAAAGTGAGTCATGTCAATACGAATAAAATGAAAAAAGCAGGGAGTAATTTAGATGATTATGTTAAAAAATGTAAGGTCAAGAGATGTAAATGTAAAAACTATCGTGAGCAAAATCACGAAAAGTTTGTAAAATAGCATATGGGAACAACAATAGAAGATGTACAATATGAAATGCACCTACAAGAAGAGTGGGAAAGAGAAAGAAAAGAAGCATTTGAAGCACTAGAAAAGATTGCGAATTCAGAAAACATTTCTGAATTACAAGAAAATTTAAATAGATTGAGAGATGTCTATAATTCCGAGATAGCAATTGATGATGACAATGTGAAAAAATTGGTATCAGAATTAGATTTTTCAATGCCAAAAATGAAAGAATATCTTGATAAACGAGACAAAAAGTCATTTTATATAAATATCCTGATAAACATTATGGTAGCTGCAATTGGATTAATCGCGGGTCATCTTATCTTCTAAAAGACCTTATCTATGGATATCTCACCCTTAACATATAAGTGCGAGAAAAGTATTCAGGTTTATAAAGAATCTGTAAGTTTTATTGAAAAAAAAGATTTAAAAGAGAAAATTTCTAAATTGTTTTGGGCATATTATGATATTGAGTCAGTGATTCCAGAAACAATAGACAGCTTTTGGTCGGGTCACATTTTTCCATGGAAAGACTCATGGGAAGAATTACAGATTTCCTTTAATCTTTGTCTGTTTGGGCTTTATAAGCAAGCGATGGTTTCCTTGAGAGTTAGCTTAGAATTGGGACTGTTGTCTGTTTATTGGAACTTGAACGACGATGGGCATATAATCATTAAAGAATGGCTACGGTCAGACAAGGATACTCCTCGCAACAGAGAAATTTGGGGCAAATTAGAGCAATATAAAAATATTCAAGCATTTCAAAAAAAACATGATTTGAAAAGCAGAATTTTAAAATTAGGATTTTTACATAACTTTGCCCATTCGAAAGGACATAGCTATTCCAATGAGATCGGATTATTTAAATCAAATTGTCAGACGTTCGAAGTTGGGGGATTTAATATGTGGTTTTCCACATTTGAAGAAATCGTTAAAGTATTATCTGTGTTGCATTTGATTAAATATCCGCTTGGGGTTATTAAATTTGATTATTTTAGAAAATTTGGCATCGATACCCCGTCGTTTGGAGGATTGGATCGGTTTCAAATCGAGAGGTTCAAAGATATTATAGGCAAGAAAGTATTTGCTGTGCTGGAGTCAATAGCAAAAAATGATCAGCATGTTAAAAAAATTATGAAGGACATTAAAAGGTTGCCGGACATGACAAAAGAAAAGATTGAAAAACAGGTTATTGATCTTGATAAAGAAATGATCAAGGGTCCTGGTTTTAAGAAGTGGTTTGAAAATGAAAAAAATCTTTTAAAAAAAATGCGGGGAAATGAAAAAAAGAGAATACAAAATCGAATCAAATATTTAAAAGATTGGGCGAAGAAGAATAGATACATGGAACCCGCATGGCAAAGACGCAAAATTTTAATTAAAAAATGAATTTATGAAGTTTATTGGTAAAAAGAAAACAATATTAATTATAGTAGGTGCTATTTTGATATTGTTTATTGGAATTGCAATTGGTTCTGGATCAAAAAATAATCAATCTAATTTATCTCAAATTGAATCTCAAAATCAACCTCAAGCTGAATCCCAAACTTCTTCTATAACAGATATACCTGTTCAGGATAAGAGTAATACTGGTCTATTTAAGATTACGCGGGTTATTGATGGCGATACTATTGAAATCGAGGGCGGAGAAAGAATTCGATATATTGGAATTGATACGCCAGAAACAGTTGATCCCCGAAAACCAGTTCAATGCTTTGGAGTAGAGGCTTCCAACAAGAACAAAGAATTAGTTGAAGGTAAAGAAATTCGTTTAGAAAAAGACATCACAGATAGGGATAAATATGATCGGCTTTTAAGATATGTTTGGGTTGGCGATGCTTTTATAAATCTCGAATTGGTAAAACAAGGTTTTGCTTATTCGTATTCTTATCCGCCAGATATAAAATATCAAGATCAATTCGTAAAAGCCCAACAGGAAGCCCGAGAAGCTAAACGAGGATTATGGAACGCATGTCCAACGACTACTGAACAAGAAGAATCTGTATTACCACCAGCAGAACAAAAAGAAGAACCAGCCAGTAGTTCCTGTCTAATTAAAGGGAATATAAGCTCATCCGGAGAAAAGATATATCATTTGCCTGGATGTAGTTCTTATAATGTAACCAAAATAGATGAAGCTCGAGGTGAAAAATGGTTTTGTTCAGAACAAGAAGCCCTAAATGCCGGTTGGCGAAAAGCCCTAAATTGTCCGTAGATTTTGGTTAGATAAAAATTAATAGAAAAATATGAGTAAGAAAAAAATACCTTATATTGTAGGCGGAGTAATTCTTTTAATTATCGTTATTATTGTTATTGTTAGTACGGATGGCCAAAAGAAAGAAGCAGAAATAGCACAACCGGAACAAATATCTTCCGAAACCTCTGAACAGATTGAAACAATAGATACATTTGTTGAAAAACATAAAAATATACCTTTACCAACAGGAGCAATTCTTAAAGAATATTCTCCTTACCAACCAGAGACTTCTACCACGGCCCAGCAAGACGAAAGTTTTAGCTACGAAGTTAATTTACCACAAGAAGAAGTAATAAGATTCTACAAAGAAAATTTATCGAGATTCGGTTGGGAGACTAATTACACCGAGAAGAATATAATGTTTTTTAAAAATAAGGAAAAATTATTATTTGTTGGCGTAGACGAGAAATTCCAAAATGAATCAACACTTACTATTATGGTGGGGAAATAAGTCTATAAAAACTAAAAAATAATGGTAAAAATTAATAAAAAATAAAAAACATTATGGAAAAAACCGACTGTAAGTATTATAAAAAAGAAGTGATTAAAAGTAGGGCATCAAATGAAAGTATAGCTGGACTTACCGATGCGGTTAAAACTTCACGATGCACCCATCCAATGATCGGTAATCAACTTGGTGAGTTGCTCTGTGAAAAATGTCCGTACTACGAAAGAGAACAATAAATGTCTGAAATGAAAACGGCATATAAATACCTGAAGTCCACATCCTATTATAGCGATCTTTATGATCGCTTAACTATTGAAGAATGCAGGCGTTTAGAAAAACGAGGAATATCAGGAGATAAAATCTCGATAGAGACCGATAAATCTAAAAAGGATAAAATTAAAAAAGAATTTACAGTAAGAGTCGTTGTTCCAACTATGCTGTATTTTGTTAAGGGAGAGCGTTATTCTAAAAAATCGCAAACAATAAGAGAATGGATGGAGCGAGATAAAGCAAAAGATAAGAAATTAGAAAACGCAGTCACGCCAATAGATATTTTCTGCAAAAAATGTGGCTCGGAAATGACGGCAACATTAAAGGATTTTCACGGCTATGAACTTAAGGGAGAAGAACGAATCCTATTTTTCTTTGAATGTCCGAATGAATGTAAACCAAGGCGGGCAGTATTCGAAGATGGAGAAGAATGGAAGCCCAAACCGCATATTTGCGAAAAATGCTCAAGTGAAGTTAAGACAAACGATACTCGGAAAGAAGATAGAATTATCACTACCTACGCCTGTAAAAAATGCGGTCATAAAGGTAGAGAAATACTTGACCTTAATTCTCCAAAGGAAAAAATAGATAAGAATTTCGAAAGAGATCGTAGAAGATTTTGTTTATCAGGAGAAAAAGGCCAAGAATATATTGGATCCGAGATGAAATTAAAGCATCTTATGGAAACAATAGAAGGGATAAAAGAAAAAGAAAAAATAACTAAAGTTATTGCTAAAATCAAAAAGCTTTCAGTTGCTGGACTTAAGAAGCTTTTAACTCCAAAATCAGAAAAGGAAGGTTATAGTAAATGGGAGTTCTCTAAACCAGAAATTAACCGAGATGTAGTTGTTAGATTTACTGTTCAAGATGACAAAGAAGACCGTCAAGAATATGATAGTCGGTCTCAACTTAAAAAACTTTTAAAGCAAACCCTCGAAAATACTAACTGGCGATTAATGAACGAGGGAATAAATTATCGATTAGGAATTTTAACTGGGAGATTGAAGGGCCATGAGAACGATGAGGATTTGATGAAATTAATAAAAAGTTAGTTTAAAAAGATTTAAATGTCTAAAAAATTTACCAATCAATATTGTGTTCATTGTTTAAAATATTTTGAAGAACTTACGGAAGACCATATTTTTCCTAAATCATGGTATCCAGATTCAACGCCTCAAGACATGGAGAAATGGGTTGCCCCTGCCTGCCTTAGATGCAATAAAGAGTTGGGCAAAATCGAAGAAGAGACATATAAAAAAATGGCTATATGCACAGATAGCAATAATATTGCTTCATTGGGTGTCTTAAAAAAAGCTATTCGTTTATATGATCTTTCGTCTGCGACGAATGAGAAAGACAGAAAACGTAAAGAAGCCAATATTAAGAAAATTATTCCCGATTTAATATATACTAATAAAATGCCCAGTGGTCTTCTAAAAAATTTTGGTCCCGATAATACTTTTGATAGATCTTTATTGGTTAATATTAGAATACCGGAGTTATTAGATCCAATTACCGAGAAAATGATTAGAGGATTGGAATTCAAATTAATGGGTCAACTCATTAATACCGATAGAAATATTGAAATCATTCATCTTCCGGATTCAATAGAAGCCGTTGAGTTGGAATTATCGGAATTGAATAATATACTGGAAAAAAATGGAGTTAGGACTAATCGAGGCCCAGGATTTATTGTCCGGTATGCTAAGGATATTTATGGTTCAATGTTATATCACATTACCATATGGGGAAAATGGGGAATATGGGCTGCCGTTTTTGGCAAAGGACTAAATGTTAATTCCTAAAAAGTTATGGTTAAAAAATTACATTTTGCGTCTTGGGAAGACATGGAGCGTCAAGCTCGTGATATTATAGATTTTTTGGCGCAAACTAAGATCGCAGGCATTATAGGAAAGAAGAAAGATTTCGAACATGGAAGTTTAGATAATAAATATAGAATTTGGATAGAACTGAAAATTGTGGAATATTTATTCCATGGCAAGCATTCTGTAGAAATTCTTAAAGACAAGAATCCCGATATTAAAGTTGATACTGATAAATATATTGAGATAAAGAGTTTTGATAAGGAGAATTTCAAAGAACAAGAGATCATAGTCAATTTAGCAGATTATTTGGATAAAAATTTTTCTCAGTGGAGAAAGTTGAACTTTCAAATATTTATAAAATACAGTGTTGGTTCTCAGAGCAAAGTAAATGAACAAAGAGATATTATGGTAAAATTATTAGACGATAATTCAATTCAAAATCAATTATATCAAGATGTAGTAAATTGTTTAAAGCAGAAACTCGAACATGATACGCAATCAGAATTTTATTCTTATAAATTTGATATCGTATATTTTAATAGTAGTATAAAAGATTCTAGAAAAGTTTTTATGGATAATTCTTATTCTGGAGATGACGAGAATTGGTTGCTAAATAGGATAAAAAATCTAGCCGAGGGAGCGAAGGAAAAATTTTCTGTTGGCGATTTCAATATTCTTTTTATCTATTACCCTTTTATTAAAAGAGATTTTATAGATGAGACCAATTGGCAGATTCTCCAATCGGATATTTGGAAGGATATTGATATAAGAAAAATCTATAAGGCTATTGCTGTATCGGATTTTGATAAACTTTTCCGAGCAACACAGAATATTCATGACGAAAATATTGTTAAAACTCTTTTTAAATGAGACACTCAAAACAACCTCAAGTAGTGTCTCATTCGTCTTATTTTAGCTTTAAAGCTGAAGAAATGAGACACTCGCAAAATATCATACTTTATGCTAAGATAGTAATATAAGACCCCTACCGAGACGGGTCAAGTAAAACTTCGGAAAAGACCCAAATTTACCTTCAAAAATTTGGTTCCAGACCGAAGTTGGGTATTGGGAAGGAGGTGAAAAATGTTCTTTTATAAAGTTATTCATTGGATAATCTATTTTCTTTTCAAAAATCAGGCTGCCGAAGTAAAGGGACTAGAAAACTTGCCGAGAAACGACGGATTTATCATTGCTGCCAATCATGGGACAGCCTATGATCCGTTAATTATTATCACTGTTTTAAGAAATTTTCTGCGGCGCTATTTCAATCCCCGAATGAAAAAAATGTATTTCTTGGGAAGCACAAGAATAAAGCACAGAATTCTTCGCTATTCCATTGCTACTGTTCTTGTTAATGTACTGGATGAAAGAATCGGTTATCTGCCGGCCAATTGCGCGGGTCTAACCAGGGCAGTTGAATTATTGGGACAAGGACATATTGTCGTTATTTTTCCCGAGGGTCGTCAGAATGCCGAAAAACAACTCTTAAGAGGACGTCGAGGAGTTTCAATTATGGCACTGCTTTCTGCGAAAGAAATCATTCCAACCGGCTGTTTCGGTATTCCGGCTTTTAGCTTCAGGGAGTTTCATAAGCTTCGGAGCGAAGAGAAAAGAGTCGTTTTTGATCCTGGTTTTTTTCTTACCTCTTTGGACAAATCCGTAGATGCAACTACCAACACTATTATGTGGGCTATTTCCAAAGTTTCAAACAAAGATTATCCATTTTCACGCTGAATGCCTCTCGCAGCTGCGAAAGGCATTCTTTTTATTGCTAAAAGTCGGTCTTTAAGCTATAGTTTAAATAAGAATGGACTTACAAGAGTTTAAGTTAGAAAACTTAAAAATAGATAAAAATAAATTTGGCAAGATTTATAGTTTTGTTGATTTTGGGAACGTAAATTATTGGTATGAGAGAGACGAGAGAGATGGTGATGACAATATTTTACCGCAAGATAAAAAATTAGTAGTTGATATAGAAAAATTAGCAAGTTTTATAAATTTATTTTCAGAACATAAAAGATTTTATTTCGGTTTGGATCCAAAAAACCCAAAATCTATTAAAATTATTAGTAAGGCGAGACAATATTTTAATAAAACAGTTACTAAACCAATTCAAAGAATTAAACATTATTTAGACTCTTTAGAAGAAAAAAATACAACAAGATATATAAGTCAAGATAATAAAGGTAGATATATTTATATTCCAAAGTGTAATTTTGACACTGAAATTTGTATTGATGCAATAAGATTTCTGAATGATTATGATACGTTTTGTTTATTTTCTAGTGATGCAGATTTTGCTTATTTGTTAAATTTTTTAAGAAGAAAAGGGAAAAAGGTGATTTTATTTAGTGCTGGATATATCACGCATTATCTCAAAGAAAGAGCAGATTTAAATATTAATGCTCAAAGAGTAAAAAAGAGCATTACTTTTATAAAAACAAAACCTCGCCTTTGAAAGGCGAAGTTTAAATCTCGGACTCGCATCCGCGAGCAGGGCAATCTTGCGACTGCATTATCAGTATATCATCAAAAAGATTAATGTCAAGGTTGTTCTGTGGATAACTTGAAAAATATTTTAAAGTAGTTTATAAAAAATATTGTGATAATTCCAAAAGAAGTTAATTTAATATTGGAAAAATTGGAGAAAACCCGCCCCTCTGGGTCGAGGCAGGGCTTCGAAGTGTATATTGTTGGCGGGTGTGTCAGGGATTTATTATTGGGTCAAAAGCCAAAAGATTGGGACATTACTACCAATGCTAAACCAGAACAAATCAGGAAATTATTTCCCAAGAATTTTTATGAAAATAAATTCGGCACAGTGAGCGTGATTACCAATGCCAAAGATGAAACTTTAAAAGTTGTTGAAATCACGCCATTCAGACTGGAAGGTAAATACTCTGATAAGCGCCATCCGGATGAAATAACTTTTGCCAAAACATTAGAAGAAGATTTGGGCAGGAGAGATTTTACAATTAATGCGCTTGCATTAAACAAAGATAAAAAGATTGTTGATTATTTTGACGGACAAAAGGATTTGAAGAATAAAATTATTCGCACCGTGGGCAAAGCAGATGAAAGATTTAGCGAGGATGCATTAAGAATGTTAAGAGCAGTGCGCTTCGCTTGCACCCTGGGTTTCTCTGTTGAAGAAAAAACTTTTAAAGCAATTCAGAAAAATGCCGATTGGATTCAGATGATTTCCAACGAAAGAATTAGGGATGAATTAATTAAGATTTTTGAAACCGAAAAAGCAGCCCACGGAATTGATTTATTAAGACAGGCAAATTTATTGAAATATATTCTACTGGAACTAGAAAAAGGCGTGGGCGTAAGCCAGAACAAACATCATATTTATGATATTTATGAGCATTCAATGCGCTCTTTGGACGAGGCCTCGAAAAAGAAATTCAATTTAGAAGTAAAAGTCGCTGCATTATTTCATGATATCGGCAAACCAGTGGCAAAAGCAGGCGAAGGCCCTGATTCTACTTTTTACAATCACGATTATATTGGCGCTAAATTCACTTTTAAGATTTTACAAAGATTAAAATTTCCGAATAAATTTATTGATAAAGTGGTTTTGCTGGTTAAAAATCATATGTTTGTTTCAGACCCGGAACGGCTGACCGACGCTGGCGCGAGGAGATTAATTAAAAGAGTCGGCACAGAAAATATTAGTGATTTAATTAATTTAAGGGTGGCGGATCGTCTTGGAATGGGCAGGCCAAAAGAAAAACCGTATCGCTTAAGAACAATTGAATATATGATTGAAAAAGTTTCCAAAGATCCGATTTCCGTCAAGATGTTGAAAATCAATGGCAATGATATAATGAAATTATTATCAATCCAGCCCAGTCCCAAGGTTGGCGCGATTTTGGATGTTTTATTGGCAGAGGTAATCGAAGACCCGAAAAAGAATAATAAAAAATACTTGGAAAACAGGGTTAAAGAATTAAACGAACAAAATCTCGAAGTTTTGCGTAAATTGGCCAGAGGGAAGATTGAAGAAAAAAAAGAAGAAGAGGATTTAAAAATCAGAGAAAAACATTGGATAAAATAAAATTATGATAGAAAAAGAACCGAAAATAGAAGCAAAACAAGAAAAATTAATTGAGTCGAAACCAAAACTCAAAAATATTTATAATACACTCGGATTGCTTGAGGGTTATATTGATTTTAAGAAAAACATACCCGAAAAAATCGGGAAGTGGGAAAATTCTTTAGAGCTTTTTAATAATGTCCAGAAACTTGTATCAGAACATATAAACGATAAAGTAATTTCTTTCAAAAATGAGACACTCTCTATGGAGAAACTTCCGAACGAAAAAATAATTGATGCAATTGTAAATAATTGGCCAGAGAGCATGCCGGAGATAAGGGGTCAGAGAAGAGAAGTTTTAATAGCTATTGCTGCACATGTTGTTAAGCATATAGAAACAAAAATTTACCAAGAGATAATATCTAGTGCTGAAGAAGAAGAACTTAAAAAACTGGGATTAAATTCAGAGTTAAGAGAGGTAGTTTTAAAAACAATAGATGCCTCTATGAGAACCGATAATCTTTTTATTCGTTTTTTAGCGTTTTCTGGATTATCTCAGAAACCACCAAAAGAAACATCTACAAACCGTCTTTATTTACCGGACGATAAACAACTACACACCATTAATGAATTATTTCCCAAAGATACTCAGTATATTTCTAGAAAATTTGAAGAAATTTTACAAATGCCGATAAATTGGGAAAAAATACAGGGAGGAAATATTTTTAAAGATTATATAAAAGCTTTAATTAATTTTTATAATGAACGAGATGTTAATAAAATAGATAAACGCCACGAAGAGGTTGTTGAACTTTACGGTAAATCTATTCTATCCGACTTTCCCATTTTAATAGTTCCATCTTCATATGAATCGGGATATTTAAAGCCGCCTTACCATGATCCGGAATTGAGAATTTGTTTAAAAATCCAAGACCAAGAAAATATTCAAAGAGAAAAAGATATTTCATATAGTCAAAAAATCATGGCAGAATGTCTTGAAGAAGAGGGATATCATACCGTAGGGAAAAAAGTTAAATTCGTTAATTCTATTGGTGATTATGGTGTTAATTTATTCATGAAAGGAATTGCGCAAGAGGACGAGTCTACGGCTGTTATTTATCTTGGCGAACATGCAAAATTTTTCAACAAAATGGCTAAAGATAAAAATTTTAAAGTTGAAAACTCTGGAGAACCATATAATTTAGAAAAATCATTTTTTCTCACCGGATTTCACGAATTCGGCCATTTTCATAAACCAGACGATCCAGGTGTTATAAGAATGGGCGCAGAAAATAATATGGTTATTGATGAACTAGCAGCAGAGCAAGTTTACAGGTGGTTGCTTCCGCGAATAATTGAAAAAGGCGGCATTGGTGGAACGAAAGAGGAATGGGCAGTAGCGACAATAGAAACTTCTTTAGAATATCTATTTGATAGTTCTGAAAAAGATCCTTATTATTCCGCAGGAATTTATACTCTGAATGAAATGTTTGAAAAGGGAATAATTGAGTTTAATTTTAAAACCGGTAGCGTTAAAATTAAAGACCTTGAAGCTTTTTACAGGGTTAACGAAGAATTAGCAAAAAAAGTGTTAGGATTATATGATGATGAATCGATGAATGAACAAAAAGCAAAAAAATGGATAAAGCAAAATTGTAAACCTAATGAAATCCTCCAAAAAATATCGGATTTTTTAAATAAAAAATAAAATCCGGGCTGTAGTGTAATAGTAGCACGAGTCCTTCGGGAGGATTTAGCCCGAGTGCAAATCTCGGCAGTCCGAAAAGCTCAGGCGTTGGCAGGCGGGGAGTCAGTAGTCCCAGTTCGAATCTGGGTGCCCCGTGGGTGCCCCGATTGATAAATTTTTACTATATGTGTGGGATTATTGGTTATTTAGGCAAAAAAGAAGCCACTTCTTTAATTTTAGATGGCTTAAAACGTTTG
Organism: Patescibacteria group bacterium; assembly: GCA_018897295.1. NCBI lineage: Bacteria > Patescibacteria group bacterium. Next base: position 25,490 of record JAHILA010000009.1, on the reverse strand, counting down.
GAATACCGAGGTTATGATTCGGCCGGCTTAAGCGTAGGCAGTGAAAATAATAAAATTATCACCCTAAAAACAATGGGTAAGATTGACAATTTGATCAATTTGACCGAAAAGAAAAAACCAAAAGGTTGTTGGGGTATCGGTCATACTAGGTGGGCAACTCATGGTAGCGTGACCAAAGAAAACGCTCATCCCCACTGGGATTGTCAAAAAAATATTTTTTTGGTTCATAACGGGATTATTGAAAATTACCGAGAATTGAAAGAAAAATTAATTAAAGAGGGTCATAAATTTTTATCCGAAACCGATACCGAAGTTTTAGCCCATTTAATTGAAAAATTTTTTCGGGGCAATTTGGAAGAAGCGGTTATCAGGGCTTTAAAACTTATTAAGGGCACCTACGGTTTAGCCGTTATTTCCAGAGATGATCCGGAAAAAATCGTAGCGGCTAGGATGTCTTCACCGATTTTAATCGGGGTCAGCGATGGCGAAAGTATCGTGGCATCTGATGCTTCGGCAATTTTGGCTCATACCAAAAAAGTTGTTTATTTAAACGATGGGGAAATTGCCATAATTACTCCGAAAGGAATGAATTTTACCAATTTAGCTCGGGAAAATTTGTTGAAAAAAACCGAAGTTTTAGAGTGGGATTTAGAAAAAGCCCAAAAAGCTGGCTATCCTCATTTTATGTTAAAAGAAATTTTTGAGCAGCCCGAAGCCTTAAGAAATTCAATGGCCGGTCGCTTAATTGAAAAAGAAGGTTTAGCTAAATTAGGCGGTTTAGAAAATATTCAAGATAGACTAAGGGAAATTGAACGATTAATTATTGTGGCTTGTGGCACAGCTTATTTCGCCGGGTTGGTGAGTGAATATATGTTAGAAGAGTATGCGGGAATACCGGTGGAAGTAGAATTTTCTTCTGAATTCCGTTATCGCAAACCGATTTTAAACAAAAAAACGGCCTTGCTCTGTATTTCTCAATCTGGCGAGACAGCTGACACCTTGGCTGCTTTAAAGGAAGTTAAAAGAAAAGGAATCTTAACTTTGGGAATTGTTAATGTGGTCGGCTCAACCATTAGCCGGGAAACTGACGCTGGTATTTATAATCATATTGGTTTGGAAACGGCAGTTGCTTCAACCAAAGCTTTTACTTCTCAGCTTTATATCTTGGCTCTATTAACCTTGTTTTTAGGCAGACAAAGACAAATGTCTTTGGTTATGGGACAACGAATTACGGAAGAAATGAAGTATCTGCCGGATTTGGTGGAAAAAATTTTGAAACAAGCGCCACTCGTCAAAAAATTGGCTAAAAAATATTATCGGTCTAAAAATTTTCTCTTTCTCGGTCGGAAATATAATTATCCGATTGCCCTAGAAGGAGCTTTGAAACTTAAAGAAATTTCTTACATTCATGCCGAGGGTTACGGAGCTGGTGAGATGAAACACGGACCCTTGGCTTTAATTGATAAAAATTTTCCTACTTTTGGTCTTGCTTTTTCAGACAGCGTTTATGAAAAAATGATTTCCAACTTAGAGGAAATTAAAGCCCGGGGCGGTCCGATTTTAGTATTAGCAACCGAAGGCAATGAAAAAATTAAAAAATTAACCAAAGATGTAATTTATATTCCCAAAACCTTAGAAATGTTAACGCCGATTTTGTCCGTTGTGCCTTTACAGCTTTTCGCTTATTATTGTAGTGTTTTGAAGGGGTTAGACGTAGATAAACCGAGAAATTTAGCTAAATCAGTGACTGTAGAATAATACAGCCCGATTCATTAAGAAATTAATTTTTAAACTTATTAAAATAAAATGGAAAAACAAAAAAACAAATTAAGAATTATCCCGCTTGGCGGGATGGAAGAAGTTGGCAGAAATATGACTGTTTTTGAATATGGCGATGATATTGTTATTTTGGATATGGGCATTCAATTTCCGGAAGAAAACATGCCAGGTATCGATTTTATAATTCCTAATGTCAACTATTTAAAAGGTAGAGAAAAAAATATCCGCGGAGTAATTTTCAGCCACGGACATCTTGACCACATTGGCGCAGCTCCCCTGCTTTTGAAGAAGCTTGGCTTCCCGCCGATTATTGGCAGGGACTTGACCATTGCCATGATTGAAAGAAGGATGGAGGAGTATTCCAAGGAATCAATAAAACATCTGAAAACAATAAAAATTAAATCAGTTAATGACCGGCTTAATTTAGGCAGATTTAAAATTAGTTTCTTTAATGTGGAGCACTCAATTATGGATGCAGTTGGCGTTGTGATTAATACACCGGACGGAACAGTGATTCATCCGGGTGATTGGACAATGGAGAAAAAATCAGACAATCAGCAGGCAATTACCTATAACCATTTGTCTTTATTGCCAAAACCAAGAATTTTGATGCTTGAAAGCTTAGGATCGCTTGATACCAATCGTGAATTGGTTTCAGAAAAGGATATGAACGCCAATTTGGAAAAACTCATCAAGGAGGCGACGGGCAAAGTAATTATCGGCACTTTTTCTTCCCAGATAAAAAGAATCGGCCATATTATTGAATATGTCAGAGGAATCGGTAAAAAGGTTATTCTTGACGGCTATAGCATGAAAATGAATATTGAGATAGCCCAAAAATTGGGATATATAAAAACTGGTGAAGGAGTATTGATTCCTGTGAATGACATCCGCAAATATCCAGAAAACAAGATTATAGTTATTTGTACCGGGGCGCAGGGTGAAGGTAATGCAGTTTTATCGCGTATAATCACCAACGAACATAGATTTATCCGTGTTAAGAAAAATGATACAATAATTTTTTCATCATCAGTAATTCCTGGAAACGAAAGAACAATTCAACGATTAAAAGACGGGCTTTATCGCAAGTGCGATAATGTTGTACATAATAATATAATGGATGTTCATATTAGCGGACATTCCAATGCTGAAAGTATTAAAGAAATAATAAAACAAATCAAACCGGATTTCTTTTTGCCGGTTTATGCCAATCATTATTTCCTGAAAGAAGCAGCAAAACTGGCAATGCAAGTCGGGATTCCTAAGGAAAAAATATTCGTTCTGGATAATGGTTCAATAATTGAATTCCAAAACAAAAGAGCTAAAATTTTAAACAAAAAAGCCGACACTAATTATGTTTTTGTGGATGGATTGGGCATTGGCGACATTGGCCACATTGTTTTGCGTGACCGCCAGACAATGGCTGAAGATGGGATGTTTGTGATTATAGCCACAATTGACAGGCAAACCGGCAAAGTTAAAAATAGCCCCGACATAATTTCCCGAGGATTTATTTATATGAAGGAATCAAAAGAATTATTGGCTGAGGCGCGTAAGAAAGTTAAAGAAATCGTTGAGCATACAACTGTTGCTGGAGTGCCGATTAATTGGGTGTATGTCAAAGATAATTTACGGGATAAAATAGGCCAGTTTTTATACAGCAAAACCCGCAGAAGACCAATGGTTTTGCCAGTGATAATTGAGGTGTAGAATAAAAATTTTTAATAATTAAGGATAATTAACTAATCAATATAAATCTAATAAAAATATGAATAACTTTAATTTTGAAAAAGAAAAATCACCGGAAAGATTTACTTCCCGGATTGTTTTAAAATTTTTTCGCCATGCCGAACAAGAACCAGGAAATAAGGAGAAAAGTGATTTCGAGCGTAGACTAACAGCAACTGGCAGAGAGCAAGCAATTAAAAAAAGCAAAATACAAGACATAGAACAAGCCGTGGCTTTTGGCAGCCCCAGGAAAAGAGCCCAAGAAACTGCTGGTTTTGTAATGGCTGGAAAGCAAGAAGAAATTACAGGAAAAGAATCATTAGAGGGATTAAAGGAAAAACTGGATAAGAAGATAAAGGTTGGCTCTAAAATAGCCGTGGACGAAAGATTAGATTTTCCTGTAGGAGATTGGGATTCTAAATATGTCCAAGAAGTTTTTTCAGCTTTTAAAAAAAGCGAGGGGTTAAAATTTATTGTTGAGCAAAGCGATAAACTGGCTGAAAAGTTGAATGATAATGAAAACCTTACTTATTCTAAGGCCGCAGCAAAAATATCTGGAATTATTTTAAAATATTTAAACATTGCGCCTAAATGGGATGTATTAGTGCAAGATAAAGAGAAAAAATATTCGGATACCTTAGAACGATTTTTAGCTTCGCATTTGGGTGTTACCGAATCATTTCTAGCAAAAATCATTGATAAAACTAAAGACAGAGAAGAAAGAGATGAATTTATTAAAGCTTTAGATAATCAAGGATTTGATTTTACTGAGGGATTTGATATCAAAATATTAAACAGAAAGCCAGGAATCCCAGAGATTTGGATTGACTATAAAAAAGAAAAAGACGGAGACATAATTTTTGAGTTTAGTAAAAATATAAATAAAGAGCTATTGGAAGAAGTTATTAATGAAGGTAGGTAAAATGGATATTAAAGATATAGACAAGAGAATAAATCAATTTTTAACTCATAAGAGTACTTCTTTAATATTTTTAAGGCCATATAGTTTTCCTTATTTGTTTGCAATCTATCATGCTTATACCCGTTTATTAAAAAGGGAAAGTGGCTGCCTGATTTATAAGAATGTTTTGATTTATAAGAATTCCAGAAATTTATATGAGTTTTTTGTCAATTTTAAACGATTCACCGGCTGTCTTGTTAAGAAGATAAATTCAAATACTGGTAATAAAATCCTGCATCAAAGAATAATAGATTACTATGAGAAGGTCAGAGAGTTTAAATCTGTTTCCAATGGAAATGCCTCAAATAAAACTTCTGATTCAAAGGTTTTTTATTTAGCGTCAGAAATATTAGCATTTGAAGCTTTAACATTCATAATTCCTTATTTAGCCAAAGATTTAAAAATTCCTATAAAAGATAAGTTGTTGGTAAAAAAATGCGAGCAGGCAAGGATTAAAACTGAAAAACTATTCACTCCTGGCGGTGAAATGGACAATTACTTGCTAAAAAATAGATTTTTACCAGCTTATTTAAAAAGGTACAAACCAAAACTTAAGGAGTTTATTCTATTTGAAGATATTGTAGTTACTAATAAAAAAACAATCAGCGAATTTAAACAAATAAAAAGATTTAGATTTGAAAAAAAAGATACAACTGAAATAAAAGGTATTACAGCATATAAAGGAAAAGTTAGGGGTAAGGCAAGAATAATATTATCAATTAGAGAATTTAGTAAAATGAAAAAAGATGATATTTTGATTGCCCATGGGACAACTCCGGACTATCTGCCAGTTATTAAGAAGGCTTCGGCCATTATTTCAGATGAAGGAGGATTTCTTTGTCATGCTGCGATAGTTAGTCGAGAGATGAAGATTCCATGTATTATGGGCACTAAAATTGCTACCAAAGTTTTTAAAGATGGTGATTTAGTGGAAGTAGATGCGAATAAAGGAATAGTTAAAATAATCAAGAAAGCAAAATAAAATAATGTTTATTAAAACCTTTAAACAAATAAATAAAAATGATGCGTCTATTGCCGGCGGCAAAGGAGCATCTCTTGGAGAAATGACCCAGGCAGGAATTCCGATTCCTCCTGGATTTATTATTTTATCTGATGCATTTGAGCAATTTTTAAAAGAGACGGATTTAAACGTGGAGATAGATTCAATCTTAGATAATGTAAATCACAAAGAAATTCATACAATTGACGACGCTTCGGAAAAAATAAAAGTGCTGATTCTAAATGCAGAAATGCCAAAAATTATTTCTAACGAAATAAAAAAATCATTTAAACAATTAAAAGCAAAATATGTAGCAGTTCGTTCCAGCGCCACTGCCGAAGATAGTTCTTCAGCAGCTTGGGCAGGACAGTTGGAATCGTATCTAAATACAACCGAGAAAAATCTTTTGGAAAATGTTAAAAAGTGTTGGGCTTCATTATTTACTCCGCGCGCTATATTCTACAGATACGAAAAAAATCTGCACAAGCAAAAAATCTCGGTAGCTGTGGTAGTTCAAAAGATGGTAGATAGCGAAATATCCGGCGTTGCTTTCTCTGTTCATCCGGTTACGCAGGATGAAAATCAATTGATTATTGAAGCCAGCTTTGGCTTAGGAGAAGCAATTGTTTCCGGTCAGGTTACGCCAGACAGCTATGTGGTCGAGAAGAAACCGAGAAGAATTATTGATATTAATGTGAATATTCAGGACAGAGGTCTATATAGAGCCAAAATTAATGGTAGCGAATGGAAATCAATCCCGAAAAAAATAGGAGAAAAGCAGGTTTTATCTGATAAACAAATCCTTAAACTATCCGAGTTAATTTTAAAAATAGAAAATCATTATGGTTTTCCGGTTGATATTGAATGGGCATTTGCCAACAATAAATTTTATATTGTTCAAAGCAGACCGATTACAACCTTGGGCGATAAAATTACAAAAATAGAGTTATTTTTAGAAAAAGGTCATGCTAGAGAAATGAGCTTATTCAAGGTTGGAGTTTGGTTAAAAAGTATAACGCCTGATGTTAAAGATTTTATTGGAAATATTGGATTATCTCATACATTAATCCGTTTTAAAAAAGGAGAAAATTTGGTAAAGGTTTATTATTATAAAACAGATCTTGAAAAATTATTTGAAGTCATTGGCAAAAAAGCAAAATCGATAAGGTTTGTTAAGGAAATTACAAAGAAATTTTTAGAAATGTTTGATGAATTCTTGCCTTATTTAGAGAGAAAGAAAACCATTACCTCAAAAGAAGAGCTGAATTGGTTCTATAATAGATATAAAGATTATTATACTCTTTTGGGTATAGTTTTTATTGTGCCGAATTTAACTTATCTTCCTAAGGAAAATTTAAAAATTTCAATGGATGTTAGAGAAAAGACAGAGAGGTATGATGATATATTTGACGATGTTTTAAAAAAAGGACTAAAAACAATTTATAAGGGAAGATATAGGGAGAATGAAATTCCGTATATATTGCCAGAAGAAGTTTTTGAAAATAGGGAAATAATCAAAAAAGAGCTTAGGGAAAGATCGAATGGATATGTATATTATCAAAACAAGTTTTATGTCGGGGAGGAAATAGATAAATTAATTAAAGAAGAGAATATTAAATTTGATGACGAACAGATAAAAGTTTTCACAAAAGAACACTCCAGGGAGTATTCTTTCTTTAGATTAGCTAGTTGGTATAATTCTATGGGTGAAGGAATGAAAAAGATAGTCAGGGATGGAATAACAGAAGCCTGCGCGGTTTATAAAGGAGGAGATTTAGTCAGTATATACTATGAACCCAACGAATTAAAAAGAGTTTTTGGAAGCATATTTAAAAAATGCCAGAAAAAAGAGTATATGATAGGACAAATTAAAAATTTCTTGGATTTATTTAGTCAATTAAAACAATATTATGCTGGCAAAAAGAAAATAAAAAATTTAAAGGAGTTAAGAAAAGTACAAGAACTTTATGCTTTTGTATGGTCTTATACGGCTATTATATTTATAATTCCAACTCTTTCTGTAGATGAAGAATTAAAAAAAATTGCCCTAGATGCCAGAGAAAAGACACAAGGGCATAATGAAACTCCTGAAATTATTTTTGAAGAGGCTTTAAGAAGATTTTTTCCTAAATTAAAAGGAAAAACAAGATTTATTTTACCAGAGGAAGTATGGTCTGGGGAAATTAAAGATCCTAATTTTATTGAAAAGATAAATGAAAGAGAAAAGGGATTTATTTATTATAAAGAAAAAGTATATACTGGAAACCCACAGGAGAATTTAGATAAGTTAGGAATAAAATTAGAAGATAATAAATCTGCGGTTTCCGGAGAAACCCAATATAAAGGGAATGAAATTAAAGGGCAGATAGCTTATAAGGGCAAAGTAAAAGGCGTTGTGAAAAAAGTATCAAAAGTTTTTGATATTGATAAAGTCAAAAAAGGAGATATACTTGTTGCTGCTATGACCATGCCAAAGTATCTTCCAGCAATGAAAAAGGCCATAGCCTTTATTACAGACGAAGGTGGGATTACTTGTCATGCGGCAATTGTGGCCAGAGAGATGAAAAAGCCCTGTATTATTGGCACAAAAATCGCCACCGATATTTTAAAAGACGGCGATTTGATTGAGGTCGATGCGAATGAGGGAGTGGTCAGGATTTTAAAAAATAATTAAAGAAACAAGAGAGTAAGTTTACATAATTAATCGTATATACTAAATACTAACTACCAGATACTAATATTGGTTGGCGGGGCGGGGAGAGGAAAAAATTTATGAAAATTATAAGAAAAAAAGATCAATTTGATGAAGTTGGCAGATGGTCAGAAGACAAACTTTCTTTATTAAAGAAATATTTAGAGGCTTACACTAAAATAATGAAGAATCAAAGGTGGTGTAAAGGTTATTATTATATTGATGCTTTCGCCGGAACTGGTAAGCCGAAAGCTAGAGATGAAAAACGATTTATAGATGGTTCTCCATGTTGCGCCTTGAGCATTAAAAACCCTTTTACTGCATATTTTTTTATAGAGAAAGAAAAATGGAGAATAAAAAAACTAGAATCTATTAAAAGACGATTTAAAGATTTAGAGATAATAATAAAAAATGATGATTGCAATGAGGTTCTCACTAAATTGATACCGCAGTTTCCATATAGTAGTTTTAAAAGAGTTTTAGTGTTTTTAGATCCCTTTGGAATGAATATAAGTTGGGAAATAATAGAGCAGGCAGCTAAAATAAAAACAATTGAGATATTTTTAAATATGCCCATTATGGCAATAAATAGAGCTTGTTTGTTAAATAATCCAAGTAAGCTTACTCAAAAACACATAGAAAGAATGAACCGCTTTTGGGGGAATAATGACTGGCAGAATATAATGTATATTGATGCGTCTACTCTTTTTGGGCCCATAAAGATAAAAGATTACATTGATGGCAAGAAGCTAAGCGAATACTTCATTAAAAGATTGAAATCTGTGTTTGAATATGTTTCTCTGCCATTAATTATGAGAAATTCGAAGAATACACCACTTTATTGTTTAATTTATGCGGGGCATAATGATAAAGCCAAAAAGATTGTAGAAGACATTTTTAAACATTTTGAGAAGCTTAAAGCTTTAAAATTATTAGAACATAATTTAATTTTAAAAGTCCCAAAATAATGGTATAATATAAATATGAAAAGCATAACCCGTAAAACCTTATTATATAGAAGTGGGGTTGAATATGCTGATTTTTGTATTAACCACGTGGAAGGATGTGCTCATGGTTGTAATTTTCCCTGTTATGCCATGATGATGAAAAAGAGAACTGGGGCAATAAAAGATTATAAGGATTGGATAAAACCCAAGATTGTATCTAATGCCTTACAGTTATTAGAGAAAGAAATTCCCAAATATAAAAATAAAATTAAATATGTCCATTTATGTTTTTCGACCGATCCTTTTATGTATAAATATCCAGAGGTGGCAGATTTAACTCTGAAAATAATTGAGAGATTAAATAAAGACAATATTCGTTGCACTGTTCTAACAAAAGGGATTTATCCAAAAGAATTAATGGATATCGAAAAATATGGGCAAAATAATGAATATGGAATAACTCTTATTTCTTTAAGCAAAAACTTCAAGAAAAGATTTGAACCATATTCTGCGCCATATAAAGAAAGAATCAAGGCATTAGAATATTTACACAAAAAAGGATTAAAAACTTGGGCGAGTATGGAGCCATACCCAACGCCTAATTTACAGGAACAGAATATATGGGAAGTTTTAAATTCTGTATCTTTTGTAGATAAAATTGTATTTGGAAAATTAAACTACAATGTAAAATCGAATTATGGAAATAATAAGGATTTTTATCAAAGACAATCAGATAGAGTTATTAATTTTTGTCAGAGAAAAGGAATTGAATATCATATAAAAAACGGAACCGAGGAAAAATATAACAAAAAAACAGAAAAAATTTTCAAGGTCGCACCTTTGCCAATTTATCAGTATTAGGACCTCTATATTAATTTTTATTATCCTCTCAAAATTCTCCTCTTGCGGAGATTTTTTGTTTTTCTTGACTTTTTAGTTGAAGTATGCTATATTGAAGATTCAAGGAGGAAAAATGACGAAATTAAAAAATCTGTTTGGCGAGGGCTTGGAGATGTATTTTGAAGAGGATGGCAGATTCATCCCTGTTCAAATGAAAATTACCAAAGACCGGAAACCGATTATCGTTGTTTCTGTCGTTGAAAGGCTAGGGAAAGAATTGGCCGGAAAATCTCTTCAGGCAATCAAGGAGCTTTCCAAAAATCTACATGGCGACAGCACACACAGCGTCATCAAAGAATCGAGGAGGGTTATCTTATATTTAAGATAACAAGGAGCGGGATTTAAATAGGAGCGGCGGCAAGCGCCCCGCTCTTTTTTTTATTCCTTTTTATATGGTTTAAAAAACTTGCTTGGAGGATTTTAATTGTTTATAATACCTATATTGCGAAAATGTTGAAAGATTCATTGCAGAAAATTAAAACATTAAAAAGAAAAACCAAGATAATTCTTGGTATTGTTTTGATTGTTATTGTTCTTATCTTAATTCCTGTTTTAAAATCCGAAAAGCCGACATACGAGACAGGATTCGTTGCAAGAGGAGACGTGATTCAAGAAGTTTCCGCCAATGGCATGGTTCAATCAATTGATGAAATTGATTTAAGGTTTAAAACCAATGGTACAGTAGAAAGAATTCTGGTTAAGGTTGGCGACAAGGTCAAAAAGGGGGTATATTTAGTAAGTTTAGATTCCGGTACTGTTTACAGCCAGTATTTGCAGGCGCAGGCAAGCTACAGTCAGGTAAAAGCAAAATTAGATCAGCTTTTGGCAGGCGCAAGCAGCGAGGAAATAAAAGTCAGCGAGCAAGTTTTAGAAAATGCCAGAATAGCTCTTGAAGATGCTCGAGACAAGGCAGAAAATGATTTAAATCAAGATTATGGTTCAGCTTTGGTATATTTAATTGATTCTTCCAGTAAATATAACAAGGCATTAGCAGACCTGAAAGATATAGAAAGATTGTATTTCTATTATAGCGATTCTTTATCCGTTATTTTTAGGGATAAAAATGACAAAGCAGAAGAAGCATATTTGGGAACTTCCAAAATAAAAGGCGCGAAAGATTATGTTGATGATTCTGAAATAAATCCGACATATAGCAATATTGATGCGGCTTTGGACAATATGTGGCTCGCACTCCAGAAAATCACAGATGCTTTGGATTATACCAAAACCGCAATGAGTGATCCATCTACAAGGGAAAAGGTTTCTACTACGGATAGAACTACAATTGATACGAATATTGTCAATCTTAATGCTGCCGTCAGCAATATTAATACTGCCAAGGCAGACATTGCTAATCAGAAAGTTACGAATCAAATAAACATCAATACAGTTGAAAGTGCTTACAATAAAGCCAAAGTTGATTTAGAAAAACTGCAAGCCTCGCCACGCGTGGTTGATATCGCGGTTTATCAGGCAGATGTTGATAAATATAAGGCAAACTTGGCTGAATACAGCAAAAAATTAAGCGATGCTTCTATTATTGCACCCTTTGACGGGATAATTGCAAAAATAGATGTAAGAATCGGAGAAGTAATTACTGTTGGCGAGAAAGTAATTGTATCTTTAACTAACCCAGAAGGATTGCAAATAGAAATTGATATCCCGGAAACAGATATCAGCAAAGTAAGCATGGATGATCCAGTTTTAATAATCTTGGATGCGCTTCCAGAAGAATCGTTCCTTGGCCAGATTATTGAGATTGATTCAAGTAAAACCATAATTGACAGCGTTGTTTATTATAAAGTAAAAATTTTATTTGAAGGAGATGAACAAAAAATAAAATCAGGAATGTCAGGGGAAGCGACAATTCAGGCAGAGAAAAGAGATAATGTCTTGAATGTTCCGCAAAGAGCAGTTGTTTCTAAAAATAGTAAAAAATTTGTCAGAGTTTTAGACGGCGAGGAAATAGTAGAAACAGAAGTTACTACTGGATTGCGCGGCAATAAAGGGGAAATTGAAATTTTAAGCGGTTTAAGCGAAGGAGAGAAAATTATTACATTCATGAAAAATTGAAATAAATGATTGTAGCAGAAAATCTTAGAAAAGAATATTCGGATGATGAAGTAAAAACAGTGGCCCTGGAGAGGGTTTCTTTTAATATTGAAAAGGGAGAATTCTTGGCAATTATGGGGCCGTCCGGTTCCGGCAAATCGACATTAATGCATATTATGGGATTCCTGGACAGGCCAAGTTCTGGTGTTTATAAATTTGAAAATCAAAGAATTGAAGATTTAGATGATGACCAATTGGCTTTTGTCAGAAACAATAAATTGGGATTTATTTTTCAGTTTTTCAATCTGCTTCCCAGGACAACAGTTTTTGAAAATGTCAGATTGCCTCTTGCCTACACAAAAATTTCTGAGGAAGAAAAAAAGCAGAGAGTTATGAAAGCGATTGAATCAGTTGGGCTTTCCCATAGAATGAAGCATTTATCGAATCAACTGTCCGGAGGCGAACAGCAGAGAGTGGCAATTGCACGGGCAATTGTAAATGATCCTTCAGTAATTTTTGCTGATGAGCCAACAGGAAATCTGGACAGTAAGTCAGGTCAGCAAATAATGGAAATTTTACAGGATTTAAATGAAGTAGGACATACGATTATTTTAGTCACGCATGAACAATATACAGCGGAAATGGCAAGAAGAATAATAAAATTAAAAGATGGGCAGATAGTTAGCGATGAACGAGTAGCGGACAGAAAAATCGCTAAAAATGGACTGCTGAAATAAATTATGAGACTCAGAGATTCTCTTAAAATTTCTTTTATTACATTAAGGACGAATAAAATGCGCTCTGCTTTAACTATGCTTGGCATTATTATTGGCGTTGGTTCGGTAATTTTAATGATGTCAATTGGCAGAAGCGCCCAAAATTTAATTATAGGTCAAATTCAGTCCTTGGGTTCTAATAGTATCTATATTGAACCAGGTTCATTTGATCCCAAAGGAGGTTTTGGCATGGAAATGGCATTGGAGGAGATGACAATAAAAACCCTAAAACTTAAAGACATGGAAGCAATAGAAAAAGACCCTTTAGTAGATATGGCTTATCCAATGGTTTATGGAACTGCCAGGGCTGTTTATCAGAATAATGATGAAAAAATAACTTTCATAGGAACAACTCCAGAAGCATATATTATGGATGATTGGCATGCAGTTATTGGAAGGGATATTAATGAAGAAGAAGTTAAAAGTATGGCAAGAGTGGCAACATTGGGCTATAAAATAGCAGGAGATTTATTCGGAGAAGAAGATCCGATTGGCAAAACGATTAGGATTAAAAAAACCAGTTTCAAAGTAATTGGCGTAATGGAAGAACGCGGGATGGAAATGTTCCAGAATTATGACGAATATGTTTATATTCCCGTAACAACTGCCCAGAAACTTTTATTGGGAATAGATCATTTAAACGCTATTACTGTCCGGGCTATAAATGAAGATACTGTGGATAGATTAATGGAGAATATTCGTTTTATTCTCAGAGATACTCATAATATTTATAATCCAGAAGGGGACTTATCCAGGGATGATTTTAAAGTAATGAGCCAAGTTGAAGCAAGCAATATGATGGCCCAGATTACCGGAATTCTTACTGCATTTCTTTCTTCTATTGCTGCGATTGCTTTAATTGTCGGCGGAATCGGCATCATGAATATAATGCTGGTTTCAGTTACAGAAAGGACAAAAGAAATTGGCTTAAGAAAAGCAGTTGGCGCAAGAAATAAGGATATTTTGAATCAGTTTTTATTGGAATCAATTACCCTAACCTTAATCGGCGGGATCATAGGATTTCTTGGCGGTACATCGATTTCTTTTATCGTAGCAATTGTCTTGAGCAGTGTTTTGAATATAAGCTGGGGTTTTGCTGTTCCTGTTAGCGCGGTTGTCCTGGCATTCGGGGTTGCTGCAATTGTCGGTTTGGTTTTCGGTATTTATCCTGCTAAGAAAGCTGCCAAACTTAATCCAATTGAAGCACTAAGACACGAATAAGGGCCATTAGCTCAGTTGGTAGAGCGCGTCATTCGCATTGACGAGGTCAGCGGTTCGAATCCGCTATGGTCCAAAATTGAGACGCGAGTTCCCCGCCCGCAGCGCCAAGTGCAGCTTTGGCGGGCAGGGATTCTCGCCAAGTCCACTAAGTCGACAAATAGGGTTGACTTTTTATTTTGCAGAGTTAAAATTAACTCTGGGCATGAACCCCGTACTGAATTTTCGACTGGTCCCGATTTATCGGGACCGCAATCGGGGCATGATAAATCAATAATAGATTATTATAATTACAAATATTAATTGATTTTCGACAAAACTAACATAAATATGTCGAAAATCTAGTACGGGGTGAAAGTCATTATTTTGGCAGGAGGTAAAACCGACCTGCCTGGAAAATTGAAAAATATACCCAAATCCCTGATTAAAATAAAAGGGAAACCATTATTGGAATATCAATTGGATTTATTGAAAAAATATAAATTTGATGATATCTGTTTGAGTCTCCACTATAAAGCAGAAGAGATTTTAAAATATCTGAAAATCAAAGATCCAAAAGCAAATATTTCTAAAAAAATAGGAAAAGTGGCGGGAATTGAATATGTTGTCGAAACAAAACCATTGGGAACAGGAGGAGCAATAATGTCAGCTTCCAAAGATTTGAAAAAGGATTTTTTAATAATGAACGGCGATACTTTAAGTAATTTCGACCTGAATAACTTTATTAAATTTTATAAAACCAATGTTTCAGAACCGAAATTCTTTTCTTCTTCATCATTTGTGAGAAGTATTACCTCGGGAATCTCTCCTTTAAGAAAAAGGGTTTCATATGAAGAAATTTTGGGCGCAATGGCAGTTTATTATGATCAAAATGTCAAAGGCATGGGTTTGGTTAAGACCAAGAATAATCGCGTAGTGGAATTCCAAGAAGATCCGGAATATCAATATTCTGGATATGTTAATGCTGGTTTTTATGTTTTGTCTCCGCAGCTTTTACAGACAAAATGTATACGCGCCAAGAAAGAAGGCGAGGCATTTGCCATTGAAGAATGTATTTTTCCGCTGCTGGCAGAGAAAAAACAATTATTGGCATTTGTCCACCGCGGTTTATGGACTGATATTGGTAGCGAGGAAGGATTGGCAAAAGCAGAAAATATAGTTGAGAAATTAAACGAGAAAGAATAAAAATGTGCGAGAGAAAAGATTTAGGCGATTTGGGAGAAAAAATTGCCAGAGAATATTTAAAAAGAAAAGGATATAAAATTTTAGATAAGAATTTCAGATACAGCAAACTGGGAGAATTGGATATTATTGCAGAGAAACCCGCCCGCCACGCAAGCCAGCCCCGCCTGCAACGCGAGCTTGCGAGCGGGCAGGTTGCTGGCGTTGCGGGCAGGAACGACATTGTTTTTATTGAGGTAAAAACGCGCAATAAAACTGGGCCTGGCGGATTTTGGCCAGAAGACAATATTACTTACGCTAAGCAGAAAAAATTAATCAAATTATCACAAATTTATTTAAGCAAACATAGATTGTTTGATAGTTCGTGGCAAATTGATATTCTGGCAGTAGAA
This sequence comes from Patescibacteria group bacterium, assembly GCA_018897295.1. Lineage (NCBI taxonomy): Bacteria > Patescibacteria group bacterium. Next base: position 9,863 of record JAHILA010000009.1, on the reverse strand, counting down.
GTTTATCGCAACGGCTCATATGATATTCGCCATACAGAAAATGCAGTTGGTGATATGTATTGACAACGGATTTTTAATATAATAATATTATTTCTTAATCATTTACGGTCCGACTTTGGTCGGGCCTTTCATTAAATCTATGGATCAAAAACAATTTATTTCAGCAATGAGCCAGATTGCCGAGGAAAAAGGCATTTCTCAGGAACAGATCGTCGAGACCCTTGAAATGGCGATTGCTGCTGCATACAAAAAGGATTATGGCAAAAAAGGCCAGAATATCAAAGTTAAATTTGATATAAAAACTGGGGAAATAAAAGTTTTCCAGGTTTTTTTAGTTGTGGATGAGAGCATGCTAAAGAAAGACAAAGAAGGCAAAATTGAAGAAGAAGCTCCGACGCTCGCCGAAGGCGAGGTCGGAGTCCCGACTCCACTAGGGGAAGACGTCGGGAAAGATGAAGATGGCAATAAAAAAATTAGATTTAATCCATATAAACATATAATGTTGGAGGATGCCCAGAAAATTAAGAAAAACGCAAAAATTGAAGACGAAATTCAGACAAAACTCGAAACACATACTGACTTTGGAAGAATCGCTGCGCAAACAGCCAAACAGGTTATTATCCAGCGATTAAGAGAAGCAGAAAGAGAAGTCATTTTTGAGGAATACAAAGACAAAGAAGGAGAAATCGTGAGCGCAATTGTCCAAAGAATCGAAGGCAGAAATATATTTTTGGACATCGGTAAAGCGGTAGGAGTTTTATTTCCCGAAGAACAGATTCCAGGAGAAAGGTTTTTTATGGGTCAGCGTTTGAGGTCATATATTTTAAAGGTTGAAAAATCGCCGAAAGGCGCAGATATTATTCTTTCCCGCGCCTATCCTAAATTAGTGAGTAGATTATTCTCAATTGAAGTCCCGGAAATTTCAACCGGCGCAGTGCAGATAAAATCCATTGCCAGAGAACCAGGTTCAAGAACCAAAATTGCGGTTTGGACAGAAGAAGAAGGAATTGACCCGATTGGAAGCTGTGTTGGGCAGAAAGGAAGTAGAATTCAGACAGTTATTAATGAATTGGGCGGAGAAAAAATAGATGTTATTGAATGGAACGAAAATATAGAAAAATATATTGCTAATTCTCTTTCCCCCGCAAAAATCATTGACGTCAAAATAGATGAAAGTAGAAGGACAGCCCTGGTAATTGTTCCAGAAGACCAAATTTCTTTAGCTATTGGTCAAAGAGGACAGAATGTTAGATTGGCAGCCAAATTGACTGGCTGGAAAATTGATGTGAAGAGTGAAAAAATGATGGAAGATGCGGACAAAAAAGAAGAGGACGAGAAACCGAAAAAAGAAAAAAAATCTAAAACCAAGAAACCCTCTCTCGCTAAAGCTAAGGATGGCAAGGACGACAATGAAAAAAGTTAGAGCAATTATTTATGATATTAAAAATGGCAAGCCGTATTTTTTAATTTTGCATCGTATTTTAAGATGGAATGGCTGGGAAGTTCTTAAAGAAACCATAGAACCAGGAGAAAATCTAAAACAAGTATTAATCAGAGGCATAAAAGAAGAAACCGGATTAAAAGATTTTAAAATCATCCGTGATTTAAATAAAACAGAGAAATGGCAAAAAGACAGAATCGATTACGAAATTACTGCAACCTTTTTAGTAAAAGCTAATATGAATGAAAAAATTTCCTTGAACCAGGCAATTATTGAACATGATAATTATGAGTGGGTCGAAAAAGAAACAGCAGTTGCAAACTTAACCTGGCCTAATACTAAAAAGTTAATTAAGGATTTAGAGATTTAATCCGCCTTCGTCCCGTGTTGCGGGACTACGGCGAGACAGGTATGACAAATGGAATCAGAATTGAATTAGGAAATTACAAAGGATTGGAAGCGAAGAAGCAAGAATTGAAAGTTGAAGAGAAAGAAATTATTAATGCCTTAGATTATCTGCAAAAATCAAGGGCAAAAATCATTACCATAAATAAACCCGCGCAAGAAGGCAATCGGGTGGAAATTGATTTTGAAACAAGGATAGGTGGAGTACAGATAGAGAATGGTGTAAGCAAAAATCATCCATTAATTATAGGCGAAGGCCGATTCTTACCCGGCTTTGAAAAAGAGTTGGAAGGAATGAAAGCTGGCGAAGAAAAAGAATTTTTATTGAAAGTTCCAGAAGATTGGGGCAATAAAAATATTGCAGGCAAAAATCTAAATTTTAAGATAAAAATGAACCTTGTGCAGGAAAGACAATTGCCGGAAATCAATGATGAATTCGTAAAATCATTTGGGAAATTCGATTCTTTGGAAGCGCTGAAAAAGAATATTGAACAGGGATTGATGCAGGAGAAAGAAATCGTGGAGAAACAAAGAATCAGAATTGAATTGATAGAAAAAGTTGTCGAAAATTCAAAAATCGAAGCGCCCGAAGAACTGATTGAAAAAGAACTGGAGAATATGGTTAATGAGTTTAAAATGAATATTGACCAATTTGGAATGGATTTTGAGGCTTATTTAACGCAGATCAAGGCAACAGCTGATGAGTTAAAAAAGGGATGGAGAGAACAGGCAGGAAAGAGAGTGAAAATCGGATTATGTATTAAAGCGATTGCTGACAAAGAAAAAATCCTCCCCTCTACACAGGAAATCGAGGAAAGGATGGATCAGGAATTAACGCGTTATAATGTTAAGGTCCCGCCGTCGGGCGGGATCCCGCCAGAGGGCGGGAATATTGATTTAGTGGTTTTTAAAGAGTATACTGAGAATATATTAATAAATGAAAAAGTCTTTGAGCTCTTGGAGCGCGAAGCGAAAATTATATGAATTTAATACCAACAGTTATTGAAAAATCGCAATATGGAGAAAGGGCTTATGATATTTACTCCCGCTTGTTAAAAGACAGGATAATTTTTTTAGGCGGTCCGATTGATGATATTGTAGCAAATTCAGTGATTGCGCAATTATTGTTTTTAGAAAATCAGGATCCTAAAAAGGATATTTTAATTTACATTAATAGTCCAGGAGGAGGCGTGACTTCAACTATGGCGATTTATGACACAATGCAATTTGTAAAATCAGACATTTCAACGGTTTGCATAGGCATGGCTGCTTCTGGCGCAGCAGTAATTCTGGCAGCAGGCGCAAAAGGAAAGAGGATGGCTTTGCCTAATTCCGAAGTAATGATCCATCAAGTTATGGGCGAGGCAGGCGGCCAGGCGAGCGATATTGAAATTTCCGCAAAACATATTTTGAAAATCAAGCAGAAATTAAATAAAATTTTGGCCAAGCATACTGGCCAAAAAACAGATAAAGTGGAAAAAGACAGCGACCGCGACTATTATATGTCTGCTGAAGAAGCGAAAGATTACGGATTAATTGATGAAATTATTGATAAGAGGAAGTAAGAATTTCCAGTAAGTTTGTGCCGGTCATTTCGGAGGGTTGGGGAATGTGCATTAAAGCGAGGATCGTTGGAGCAATATCCTGTAGCATTCCGCACGGAGTCTCAAATGAGAATTTGGGGCTCTTTTTGTTTGTCTTGAACTCCGTCCCAATCAAATAAAACGGCACTGGATTTAAAGTATGTTCGGTTTTCACTTCGCCGGTGCGCAGATTTACCATTTGTTCGATATTGCCATGGTCAGCAGTGATAATTAAGATGCAGTCCCCTTTCTCAGCCAAATCTATGACTGGTTTTAATGCGCCATCAACATATTCAGCAGCCTTAATAGCTGCATCAAGATTGCCTGTATGGCCCATCATATCGGCATTAGCATAATTAGCCACAATTAAATCGTAATTTCCTTTTAGACCCTCTAATATTGCTTTAGTGATTTCATCTGCCTGCATTTCCGGGTTTTCTTCATAATGAGAAACAATTTTAGAAGGAATCAGTTTTCTGGTTTCGTTCGGATATGGTTCTTCCTTGCCACAGTTAAAGAAATAGGTAACATGAGCGTATTTTTCTGTTTCAGCAATTTTAAAAACTTTTTTGTTGTTTGCATTGAGAACTTCTACAAGATGATTCTGGATTTTTGTCGGCGGATAAGCCACCTCAGTATTAAAATATTTGTCATATTCAATCATTGTGCAGAGAAGCAGGTTATTTATCTGTGTTCTTTTGAATTTATCAAAATCTTCCTTAGCAAATGCTCCTGTCAGCTGTCTGGCGCTGTCTTCCCTGAAATCCCAGAAAATAATTGCATCATTGTCCGAAATTGTTCCGATCGGCTTTTGATTTTCGTCAACAATAACAATCGGTTTTATATAGGTATCAATAATATCCTGGTCATAATATTCTCGTAGTGTCTTGATTAAATCTTGGGTTTTTTCGCCAATGCCTTGAGTGATAAGGTTGTAAGCAATCTCAGTTCTGTCCCAGTTATTGTTTCTATCCATACTATAATATCTGCCGATAATTGAGGCGATTTTCCAATTAGGATTTTTTAATTTTTCCATTAGTGTCGATATAATTTTTGTTCCTTCTTTTATTGGCGCATCTTTGCCGTCTGTAAAAAGATGTAGACGCAGATTCGCAACGTCATTTTGTTTGGCTAGTTCTAGCAATCCATAAATATGTTCTAAGTATGAATGGACATTGCCACTCGAAATTAATCCCACTAAATGCAGGACGGAATTATTCTTTTTGACATGGTTGATTGTATTTAAAAATGCCTGATTCTTAAAGAATTTTCCATTTTTAATTTCTATTAGGATTCTGGGAAGATATTGGTAAACAATTCTCCCGCTGCCGATAATAAGATGACCAACCTCCGAATTACCAGCCTCTTTCCACGGCAGGCCGGCAGCTATGGCAGATGACTGTAATGAACAATAAGGATAATTCTCCTCCATCTTTTTGAGATTGGGGATTTTTGCCATAGAAATGGCATTTGTCAGACTGGGAGCGTTAATCCCCCATCCATCAAGAATAGTGAGAATTATTGGTTTCATTGATATAATTTTAGCACAAATAGCAATTTTGACAAAATATATTTATTTTGATAAGCTTTAAAAGTAATTAAGTAACTTAAATTTATGGTAATAGGACTGATTCCACTTATAGTTGCAACGGTTGCTTTAATTTTCGGGTCGATCTTAGGTTATTTGGCTCGCCAATCTATTGCTAAAAGACGAGCCAATACTGCTGAATCGAGAATAGAAAAACTAGTCAATGAAGCAAAAGCGCAGGCTCAGGAAATAATCTTAAAAGCTAAAGATAGGGTTGTTAATGCGTTGGATGAAATAAAAAAAGAGGAAACCAAGAGGCAGGAAGAATACAGAAGAATTCAAACAAGATTGGATAAAAGAGAAGAGATGTTTGATGCCAAGGACAGAAAACTAGAGAACGAAGAAAAGGAGTTTCAGGAAAAAGTCGAAAAAGTCAGAAGTATTAAAGTCGAACTAGAAACATTAAAACAACAAGAGATAGAAATATTAGAAAAAATATCAAAACTTTCTGAAGCAGAAGCGAAACAACAGATTCTAAAATCAGTTGAAGAGCAGAACAAAGAAGAGATTTTCGCCAAAATCCAGAAACTTGAAAAATCGGGCAAGGAAGAATTGGAAAAGAAAGCCAACAATATAATGGTTACTGCCTTGCAGAGATATGCTTCTTCGCAGGCAGCAGAAGTAACGACTACAATCGTCACTTTGCCTAATAACGAAATCAAAGGAAGAATTATCGGTAGAGAAGGAAGAAACATTAAAACACTGGAAAGGTTGACTGGTGTTGAAGTGATTATTGATGATACGCCGGAGACCCTGATTATTTCCGGATTTGATCCCACTCGCAGGCAGATTGCCAAAATCGCTTTAGAGAAATTGATGGTCGACGGAAGAATCCAGCCAGCAAGAATTGAAGAGATGGTTGATAAGGCAAAAACAGAAATAGAATCCAAAATTAAAGAAGCAGGAGAAGCAGCTGTTTATGATGTCGGCATTGTCGGGCTTGACCCGCGTTTGGTAAATCTTTTAGGCAAGCTGACTTTCAGAACCAGTTTCGGGCAGAATGTTTTATTACATTCAATTGAAGCTGCTCACTTGTCTGGGATGCTGGCTTCTGAATTAGGCGCAGACCCGATTATCTGTAAAAAAGGAGCTTTACTTCATGATATCGGCAAAGCGATTGACCACGAAGTCCAGGGTTCCCATGTAGATATTGGCATAAGAATATTGGAAAAATTCAATATTGACAAGAAGATAATTGATGCAATGAAGTCGCATCATGGAGATTATCCGTTTGAAAGTATTGAGGCATCAATTGTCCAGGCAGCAGAAGCGATTTCAGCTGCCAGGCCAGGAGCAAGAAAAGAGAATCTTGAAAATTATCTAAAGAGATTGGAAGAATTGGAAAAAATTGCCACTGGATTTGAAGGCGTTGAAAAAGTTTATGCTATTCAGGCAGGCAGAGAAATCAGAATATTCGTTAATCCGGGCAAAATTGATGATTTAAAGGCCTATAAATTAGCCAAAGATATTGCTTCTGAAATTGAAAAAGAATTAAAGTACCCAGGAGAAATTAAAGTAACCGTGATTAGAGAAATGCGTGTTATTGAATACGCTCGTTAGTTGGTTGACCTTATTGCTTAGGAAAATTAAGCATAGGGTTTGAAAAAAATACTCCCGACTTGTCGGGGGTATTTTTTATAAAAGCGGGTAAGGGGAGTCGAACCCCTCTCAACAGGTTGGAAACCTGTGGTAATACCGATATACGATACCCGCATCGGGCTGGTGGGATTCGAACCCACGACCTCTCGCTCCCAAAGCGAGCGCACTAGCCACTGTGCTACAGCCCGGTAAGTCAGACTTGCCACGTTGATATTTTTTTAGTATATCTTTTTTGCTTTTTTTAGTCAAATCGTGTATGATGACTATATATTTATTATTAGCTGAAAATCTATGAAAAAATATCTATTTTTAGGTTTAATAATCGCCTTTCTAATAGCGCCAGTAGTTGTTCTGGCAGGAGATTTGAGCGGACCGCTTGTGCCCTGCGGAACCAGAACAACAGAGCCTTGCACTTTTTGCCATCTTTTTGTATTGGCGCAGACCATCATTGATTTTATTACAACTGGAATTTTTATTTTAGCAGTGGTTTTTATAATTATCGGCGGATTGACGATTTTGCTTGCCGGAGCAGTACCAAGCAATCTTGAATTAGGCAAGAAAATAATTACCAATGCAATTATCGGCGTGGTTATTGCTTTGTTGGCATGGACGGTAATTAATATGATTTTCAATACATTGGTTAGCACTGATAAAACCAAATTCCCTGCGCCGTGGAATGATATTGAATGTGAAGGAGGGGGGATAACTCCTCCCACGGGGAAAAATCTTTATTGTCATATTATTCAAAACGAAGGAGATACAGCTAAAATGGTTGAGTATTATTTTTCTGAGATTTTTTGCCAAACAGGATGTGATAGTGAACATTGTGCGGGGAAGCCTCCCCTAAAAAATTGTTTTAAATGGTGTTGTCTTGATAAAGATAAGAGTGGACAGGATTTTGCTTGTGAAGGAACAGAGAAAAAACCGTGCCAACAAGCATTTTCTGTTAGTTCTTCTTCGGGTTGTTCTGATATTTCTACCTGTGTGGATATTTCAAATTATACACCAACGCACGGTTGTGAAAGCAATAACGGAAAGTGTTTAGTTTCACAGACAGCTGCTCAAAAAGTACAAACTTTCATATCTAAATTTAACTCATTGTCTGGAGGGAAGTGCACCTTAAGGATTTCATCTGCTATACAGGGGTCTACCGGACCAAGTGTTTCTTCTTGCCATAAGTTGGGTAATAATAATTCTGGAACATGCGTTGATTTTAATTTATTGCCGGATCACGCAAATTGTTATGAGGTATTTTATCAAGCGGCCAAAGATTCTTCTGCTGTAGTTTCTTTTTTAGATGAATATGTTGATACCTGTAAACCGTCAAACGCCACAGGAGGGAATATTCATGTTAATTTTTAATTAAGCCCCCATAGCTCAATGGATACCCGCCTGTAACGCCTTCGCATAGCGATGGCGGGCAGGGAGCATTTGCCCTCGTAGTTCAATGGATAGAACAGGGCCCTTCTAAGGCCTAGATAGGGGTTCAATTCCTCTCGGGGGCATCAGATTATGCAAAAAGATAAAATCTTTCTTTTTTTAATTCTGGTAGTGATTATTGTTGTGATTTTTGGTTTTGATTTATCCAGTAGCATATTTGAAAAATGGGGCCTTTCCAATGACACGGCGATCAAAAATTTTCCAGTTCTTGCAAAAGGGATTTACGTGACCTTTCGTACAGCAGGCAATTATCGGATTGATGAGATTCTGGAATTAGCAAAAAAGACGGAATTAAATGCGCTGGTAATTGATGTAAAAGATTGCACTGGTCGTGTGCCTTTTGATACTGATAACGAAATAATAGATAAAATCGGTTCAGAAAAGATTTATATAAAGAACATTAAGGAGTTGATTAAAAAAATCCACGATCAAGGAATTTATGTTATTGCTAGAATTGCGGTTTTTGAAGATAATTATTTAGCAAGAGAAAGAACTGATTTGGCCTTAAAGGGGCCAGGAGGCGGTTTATGGGAGAATAATAATGGTTTGACTTGGGTAGATCCGGCATCGCAGGAAGTTTGGGATTATAATCTGGAAATTGCCAAAGAAGCGATAAAAGTCGGTTTTGATGAAATTAATTTTGACTACATTCGTTTTCCGTCTGATGGCAATACTACAAATATTGTTTATCCGTTTTGGGATTACAGAACCCAGAAAGAAGAAATTATCAGGCAATTTTTTGAATATATCAGTCAGAAATTAAAACCAACAGGCATTCCGATTTCAGCTGATTTATTCGGATTAACCCTTATTAGCACCAATGATTTAAATATCGGACAATGGCTGGAAAATGCTGCTCCTTATTTTGATTATATCTGCCCAATGGTTTATCCTTCTCATTATCCTCCGGGGTTCTTGGGTTTTGAAAATCCAGCCGAGCATCCTTATGAAATAATTTATGATGCAGTAAAAATCGGAAATGAAAGATTGGCTAGTATTTCTTCAGCAGCGAAAATAAGGCCATGGCTTCAGGATTTTGATATTGGCGCTAATTATAATGCCCGAATGATAGAATTACAGAAGAAAGCTGTTTATGATGCTGGCGGTTTTGGCTGGATCTTATGGAATCCAAAGAATATTTATACAGAGGATGGACTTGATTTGGACGAAACCGAGGACTTGCAAAAATAATCAATTATAGGTTAGGATAGAAATAATGGTGCCCATAGCTTAATGGTTACCCGCCGCAAGCTACGCAAGCAGGCGGGCCCGTCAAAATGCGCGGAGCGCTTTTGTCGGGAAGCATCATATTGTATTTATGTTTTGGTACACATATGTTTTATATAGTAAAAATTTAGATAAATTTTATATTGGTTGTACGAATAACCTAAAAAGAAGATTAGCTGAACACAGAAGGAATAAAACGCATACAACAAAAAGAATGAAGGACTGGACATTTGTATATAGTGAGGTTTGTTTGTCTAAAAAAGACTCCCAAGACAGAGAAAAACAACTAAAAACAGGTTTTGGCAGAGGTTATTTAAGAAAAAGAATGGAAGATTATATCTCGAGTTTATAATATATGGTGCCCATAGCTTAATGGTTAAAGTTCTGGTTTGTGGAACCAGCTATACGGGTTCAATTCCCGTTGGGCACCCCAAAATATTTGACAAACTATTGATTTGAGTGTATACTAATAATAGATTAAAATCTGTTCTTTAAAGGAGCGTGGAATGAAAGAATTATTTTTTTATTTAATTTTTCCTTGGATTCTTGTCGGCCTTTTTGGTTTTATCACGAATGTACT
>JAHILA010000008.1 GCA_018897295.1 Patescibacteria group bacterium | reverse complement strand
TTTAAATTCATTAATTAATAATTATTTTATAAATATATGAAATTTTCAAAAGGATCAGTTGCAATAACAGCCATTATTGGAGCTTTGGTTTTAGTTATTATCGCTGGCGGGGCTTGGTATTTTGTTGCGAATAAACCAACACAAGACGATAATCAAAATTTGCCAGTAGATTGTGTTAACAAATGCGGAGATGGAATTTGTCAGGAAGTGGTTTGTCAGGCAACCAATTGTCCTTGTTCAGAGACAATTGAAAGTTGTTCAAAGGATTGTAAAAAAGACGAAACCGACGCAGAATTATCATTGGCGCACGAATCCTTGGTTCAATATTTTTCTTTGTTGAATAAAGGACAATATGCTGAAGCTGTAAAATATCATGGTAGTGGTTATAACTATTTGCAATCTTGGAACCCCACCATTAATCCGAACGATTATGTTAATTTACTTAAAAATGGTTGTGAAATCAATGGTTTGCGGTGCTTAAAAATAAAAAGCGTATTAAATCAACAGAAAATTTCATCGACAGAATTTAAATTTACAGTACAATTTTCAAATAATGATGGTACGCTTTTTAAGCGAGGACCTTGTTGTGGGGCAACCGAAGAAACAATGCCGACCAAAACAGAATTTGAATATATGGTCAAAAAAATAGATAATAATTTCCTTGTTAAAGATCAGCCTATATATACACCATAGTGGCTAAAATGAAAATTGAGATAAATAATTTAACGGGGAAAAAGATTGGGTCGGGATTTTTGGAAAAGACAGCAGAACAAACATTAAAATTCATAAAGTTAAAATTTTCAGAATTGAGCGTGGCGGTTGTGGGCGACAGAGAAATGATTAAATTGAATAAAAAACATCGGAATAGAAATTACACAACCGATGTATTAGCGTTTGATTACGGCCCCCTATTTGGCGGTCAGGGAGAAATAATTATTTGCTTGGACCAGGCAAAAAGGCAGGCAAAAGAATTAAATAATGTTTTGGAAGAAGAATTATCGATTTTATTGATCCATGGTATGCTGCATTTGGCCGGATATTACGACGAAACAAAAAAAGATTTTAATAAAATGTTAAAAAAACAAAAGGAGGTATGGCAAAAAATCATATTATAGTCGGTATAGATGTTGGCACAAACAAAGTTAGAACAGTGGCAGCTTCTATCAGAACAAAAGAGGAGGCGAAGCCGAAAATAATCGGCATCGGTGAAAGTATTTCTTTTGGCATGAGAAAGGGTGTGATTGTCGATATAGAGGAAATGGTGAAAAGCATTAAAAAATCCATTGACCAGGCAGAAAGGATGACAGGTTCTTCAATTGAAAAGGCCTATGTTGCAATCGGCGGCAGCCATATTAAAGCAAAAAACAGCAAGGGAATTGCTGCTGTATCGCGGGCTGATGAAGAGGTTTCCGAAGATGATGTTTTGCGCGCCATCAGCAATGCTTCGGCGGTTTCCCTTGGGCCGAATAAAGAGGTTTTGGATATTATTGCCCGGGAATTCAACCTTGACGGTCAGGAAGGAATCCAGGATCCGAGAGGGATGAACGGAGTCCGTTTGGAAGTTGATACTTTGATTATTGAAGGTCATGCCCAGCATTTAAAAAATTTAAGAAAGTGTCTTGCTTTAAATAAAATTGAAATCGAAGGTTTGGTTTTAAATATTTTGGCTGCGTCAAACGCAGTGCTTACAAAAAAACAAAAAGAGCTCGGAGTTTTGGTTTTGGATTTTGGAGCCGGCACAGTCGGCATGTCGGTTTACGAAGAAGGGAAGCTGCTGGATGTCCAGATTCTGCCTATTGGTTCCGCCCATATTACTAACGATATTGCTATTGGTTTGCAGACTAGCGTTGATGTTGCGGAAAAAGTGAAACTTACTTACGGCTCCTGCCTACCTGAAGAAATCAGCAAAAAAGATGTTATTGATTTATCTAAAATAGACAATAAAGAAGAAGGGGTAGCTAATCGTAAAGATGTGGCTAAGATAATTGAAGCGAGAATTGACGAAATTTTCATTTTAGTGAACAGGGAATTAAAAAGAATAGGCAAAGAAAGAATGCTGCCCTCGGGTGTGGTTCTGGTCGGCGGCGGTTCAAAAATTCCGGGAATTATTGACTTGGCAAAGAATAGATTGAAATTAAATGTCCAAATCGGATATCCTCAAGACATAGATGGTTTGGTTGATAAAGTTGATGACCCGAGTTTTGCTACAGTAATAGGATTAATACATAAAGCCACAGAATTGAAACCTAGCCCAAAAGGAATTATCGGCAAGATAATCGCTAGATTACAAAAACTATTCGGAGGTTTTGTTCCCTAATATTGACTTAATTTTAAATAGAGGATAGGATAAAGTTTCGCAAATATATGCCTCAAATTAAACCAGAAATTGAAACATTTGCCCGCATTAAAGTCGTGGGCGTGGGCGGAAGTGGCCATAATGCCATTAGCCGTATGATGTCCTGTGGAATTAAGGGCGTTGATTTTATTGCCGTTAATACAGATGTGCAGGCACTTCATAATAATAAGGCTCAGCAGAAAATTCATATTGGCAAGGTGCTTACCAAAGGCATGGGCGCAGGCATGAATTCGGAAATCGGCAAGAAAGCAGCAGAAGAAAATAAGGAAGAGCTTCAACAGGCCTTGCGCGGTTCGGATATGGTTTTTATTACTTGTGGTATGGGCGGAGGCACAGGCACAGGAGCATCGCCGATTGTAGCAGAATTAGCCAAGGAAACCGGCGCTTTGACCGTGGCAGTAGTAACCAAGCCGTTTTCTTTCGAGGGCTCCCAGAGAGCAAGAATTGCCGAAGAAGGATTGGCGGAATTAAAACAGAAAGTTGATACCATTATTGTTATTCCCAATGACCGTCTTTTAAATATTATTGATAAAAAAGTTTCTCTCTTAAATGCTTTTGGAATTGTGGATGATGTTTTAAGGCAAGCGGTCCAGGGAATTTCCGACTTGATTATTTATCCTGGAATTATTAATCTTGATTTTGCCGACATTAAAACTATTATGGAGAACTCAGGGCCAGCCATTATGGGCATTGGTCGCGCTTCGGGAGAAGACAGGGCAATAGAAGCGGCTAAAACAGCTATTAGTTCGCCATTATTGGAATTTTCAATTGAAGGAGCAAAAGGAGTTTTATTCAATATTACCGGTAATTCCGATTTAGGAATGATTGAAATCAGCGAAGCGGCAAAAACTATTACTGAATCAGTGGACCGCGATGCCAAAGTAATTTTCGGCGCAGTGCTTGATGAAAAAATGAAGAAAGGAGAAATAAAAATCACTGTTATCGCGACCGGATTCAGCAATGTGGGCAACGGCAAATATAATTCCAACCAATTAGTTTTAGAACCGGAAATAATTTCCTCGTTGACAACGGAGGTGGAAAAGAAGAAAACCAAAAAAGAGGAAAAGAAAGACGAAAGCATAACAACTTATAAAAGTCCGTTAGGCGGAGATGATGACGACGAATGGGATATCCCCACCTTCATTCGCAAGAAAAAGTAATTGGATTTGCGAATTTCGGCGGGCAAGCCTACTTTTGTTGATAGTTTAATTAGGTCAGTTGACCTATTTTTTTTTATCTTCTAAAATTAAGTATTGGCCAAGATTTTTATGAAGAATAAATTCACACAAATAAAAAAGAGAGACGGAAAAATATTTGATTTTGAACAGGATAAAATTACTGAAGCGATTTTTAAAGCATTAACCGCCACTAATGAAGGAGGCCGCGGCATTGCCAAGCGGCTTTCTAATAAAGTGGTGGCTTTTTTAAACAAGAGATTTAAAAAGGAATACGTTCCGACAGTTGAGGAAATCCAGAACATAGTAGAAGAAGTTTTGATCTTGGATGATTTTTCGGAGACTGCCCGCTCCTATATTTTATATCGCGAACAAAGAAGAAGAATCAGAGATGCGCAAATTGCCATTGGTGAAGCAATGGATATGGTTAATGGTTATCTGGAAGATTTAAATTGGGAAGTCAAAGAGAACAGCAATATGGCTTATTCCTTGCAGGGATTAAATAATCATATTTCTAATGCGGTTACAAAAAGATACTGGATAAATAAAATTTATCCTGAAGAAATCCGGGAAGCAGTTGATTCTGGCGACTTCCATATTCATGATTTAGGAGTTTTGGCAACTTATTGCTGCGGATGGGATTTAATTGATTTATTGATGAAGGGATTCCGCGGAGTTGCGGGAAAAGTGGAAACAACGCCGGCCAAACATTTAAGAACTGCCATGGGACAGGTGGTTAATTTTTTTTACACTTTGCAGGGCGAGACAGCGGGCGCTGAGGCATTTTCTAATTTTGATACTCTACTCGCTCCTTTTATCAGGTATGATAATTTAGATTACAAACAAGTTAAACAGGCGATGCAGGAATTCATATATAGCTGTAATGTTCCGACGCGCGTAGGATTTCAGACACCCTTTACCAATATTACAATGGATTTAGTAGTGCCGGAAAACCTTAAAAATAATCCAATAATAATCGGCGGCAAACCACAGGAAGAAACTTATAGCGAATTTCAGGATGAAATGGATATGATTAACAGGGCATTTGCTGAAGTTATGAATGAAGGAGATGCTTCTGGCAGGGTGTTTACATTTCCCATCCCGACTTATAACATAACCAAAAATTTTCAATGGGATAATCCTGTTTTTGATTCGGTCTGGGAAATGACTGCCAAATATGGCATTCCGTATTTTGCCAACTTTATTAATAGCGAAATGAATCCTGAAGATACTCGTTCAATGTGCTGTCGTTTGCGTCTGGATAATCGGGAATTATATAAAAGGGGGGGAGGACTGTTTGGTGCTGCACCGCTAACTGGAAGTATCGGCGTAGTGACGATTAATATGCCGCGCATTGGCTATTTGTCGAAAACAAAAGAAGAATTTTTCAATCGTTTGAAACAATTAATGAATTTGGCAAAGGAATCATTGGAAATAAAAAGAAAGACAGTCGAAATATTTACTGAAAAAGGGTTGTATCCATATGCGAAGTTTTATCTGGAAGGCATGAATAAAATGCGTGGAGCTTATTGGGGAAATCATTTTTCAACTATTGGATTAGTTGGTATGAACGAGGCATTATTAAATTTTATGAATAAGGATATTGCCAGTTCCGAAGGAAAGAAATTTGCAGTTGAAGTTCTGGAATTTATGAGGGAAAGAATGAGAATGTATCAGGAATCAACCGGCAATATGTATAATCTTGAAGCATCGCCCAGCGAAGGAACTTCTTATAGATTGGCAAGGATGGACAGAAAGAAATATCCTAATATTATTACTGCTGGAAATGGCGAACCGTATTATACGAACTCTACACAATTGCCGGTCGGCTATACTGACGATTTATTTGAGGCAATAAAATTACAAGATGATTTACAGACAAAATATACCGGCGGTACAGTATTCCACGGATTTTTGGGAGAAAAAATTAATGACAATAAAACAGTTAAAAGTTTAATTAAAAAAGTTTTCTCCAAATTCCATTTGCCTTATTTCACTCTTACTCCGACTTTCAGTATATGTCCGAGCCACGGTTATCTTAATGGTGAGCACTGGACTTGCCCCAAATGTATAATTGAACAGCCCTGCGAGGTTTATTCGAGAATTGTCGGATATTTAAGACCAGTACAGCAATGGAATAAAGGAAAACAGGAAGAATTTAAGCATAGGTTGGAGTTTAAAATTAAAGCATAAAAATTATGAAAATCGGTGGTTTGCAAAAACTTACTCTTGTTGATTATCCGGGAAAAGTTGCGGCCACTGTTTTTTTAATCGGATGTAATTTTAGATGCCCTTTTTGTCAGAATTATGAATTAGTGAGCCCCGACGTAGAGTCGGGGTCAGATTCTATTCTAGAATCTGATTTTTTTAACTTTCTAGATTCGAAAATCGGTCTAATAGATGGGATTTGTATTACTGGCGGAGAGCCGACAATTAATGCGGATTTAATTGATTTTATTAAAAAAATAAAAGTAAAAGGATTTTTAGTAAAATTAGATAGCAATGGGTCGAACCCAGAAGTATTAAGCGAAATAATCAATGAAAAACTGGTTGATTTTATTGCTATGGATATTAAAACTAGTTTGGATAGATACGAAAAAGCAATCAATGTAAAAATTGATTTAAATAAAATAAAGAAAAGCGTAGAATTAATAAAAACTTCAGGCATTGATTATGAATTTAGAACAACTATTGTGCCAGGATTAGTTGAGAAGGATGATATAGAAAAAATCGGCCAATGGCTAAAAGGCGTAAAAAAATTCGCTTTACAGCAATTTCAAAATAAAAAAGTTCTGGATAAAGAATTTGAAAAAATCCAGCCGTATCCAGACGAAACTCTAAAAGAGTTTAAAAAGATTTTGGAAAAATACATTGAAAAGGCGGAATTGAGAATATAGTCTATAAACAGGTTCAAATCCAGTCACCTACCCGCGTAAATACTTGTTATAACTATTAATGAATCGTCTTTTAATTAAGGCGATTTTTTGATAAAATAGAAGCGTATGGAAAAAGAAAGCTATAATCAACTTAGAGAAAGATTTCAGAACTTTTTCTTAAGGTATCCAGAATTAAAATGGAAAAAGCAAGTTCAGGTAGTGAACGATAGCTATCCCGGGACTTTTAATTTAAGCTTTAATGAGCCAGAACATTTAAAAACCTTTAATAATTATATAAACTACAACAAAAAATTATTCTTCGGGAAAATACAGCCCGTTATAAGATATAATGATTTTTTAGAAAAAATTGTGCCCAATAAAGACGCTTACAAATATTTAGGGTTGTTTGATATGGGCGGAATTTCTCTCACCTATCCTGATAGTAAAAACATGAAAGAAATAGTTGAGAAAATCATAGAATTAGGATTTAACTTTTTAATTAAAGAACTGGGTCTTGATAAGAATAGTTTATTTATTAAACTATCAGCTGGTGGTACAGTTTCCGATATGACGGGTGGGAAATATGAATTCCATAAAAGAATTCCGCCAGACACATTATCTCTTAAAAAATGGTTAAAACTGGGATTAAAGAAAGAACAAATCATCTTTGATTCTACCAGAGATACCTTTTTAGCCTTGTCTCTTTTTGGTCATCCAAGTCCGTGGGGTTATAGGGCTGAAATACTTTACAATATCAAAGGGGATAGAAAGAATTTGCTTGATATAGGAACAATTGAATATTGTCCATGGAAACCAGTTATAAAAAATGAAAAAATAGTAGATATTGTAAGGAATACTGGGTTTAGCACCTTAATCGTTTTTGGTCTAGAAAGACTTTTGTTGGCAAAAAACAAATACAAACATATAATGGAGTGCGACCATATACTACCACTTTATAAGAAAATTTTTTCTGATACCAAAATCAAAGACCAACACAAATCTTTTGTACTCATAGAATCTATAAGGGTTGTTTACAGGATTCTTGCCGATGTTGAAGATAAAAAATTGGGGAGGCATCAAAAACAGAAATTAAGATATTATCAAAAGACTATATCTGATTTATTTAATAAATTAGATATAAAAAAGGAACGGATTAAAACCTATTTGGAGCTATATTCTAAATTAAACCCATTTTATCCTGAATTTAGTAATTCGGCACAAAAACGTCCTCATTTCTAATCGATTTTAACATTTCTAGTCTTATTCTTAATTTTCTAATTATGAAAATATCAAATGTGTTTTTAGTGATTTGTTTGATATTTATTGTAATAGTGTTTTTTGTATCGCCGAAGATTATTGAAAAAAGAACCCCCGAATTCTTGCCAGAAGGGGATTTTTTTATTGGCGAAATCGCCAAAGAGCCGGATCAGAGAAGTAATCATGTTAAATTAACGCTTCAGACAGAAATCGGGAAGATATTAATTACAACCAGCAGTTATCCAGAATATAATTATGGCGATATTTTGAAAATTAGCGGTAAATTGCAATTTCCAATCGTATTTGAGGAATTCAATTATCAGCAATATTTGGCTAAAAATAAAATTTACTATGTCATGTATTATCCGAAGATTGAAGTTTTGGAAAAAGACAAGGGCAGTAAAATATTTTCCACAATTTTGAAATTTAAAAATAATCTGACGCAAAAAGTGGAAAATATTATGCCATTTCCAGAAGTTTCTATTTTAGAGGGTTTGATTCTCGGCAATAAACAAATATTTTCCGAGAAAATAAAAAATGAATTAAGCATTACCGGTACCAGCCATATTGTGGCAATTTCAGGGATGAATATTGTGATTATTTCCGAGATATTGATGTTTGTTTTAATCGGCTTTGGAATGTGGCGCAAGCAGGCATTTTGGTTCGTTTTAGTTCTGATTTTTCTTTTTATTCTCATGGTCGGCGCGCCTGCTTCAGCAGTGCGCGCAGGGATTATGGGCGCAATTCTGCTCTATGCTCAGAAAATCGGACGGCTCAGCAATGCTGCCAGAATTATGGTTTTTGCAGGAGCAATAATGCTGGTTTTAAATCCTTTATTATTAAGATATGATATTGGGTTTCAATTATCATTTTTAGCTGTGCTGGGATTAATTTATATTAAGCCGATTTTTGATAGATTATTAGAAAAACTAACAAAACAGGAGCAAATTAGTTTTTTATTGCAGATCATTACTACAACCATAGCTGCGCAAATCGCGGTATTACCGGTTTTGGTTTATAATTTCGGGAAAATTTCCTTTATTTCGCCCGTGTCTAATATTTTGATTGTGCCATTAATCCCATTTATCACGGCAATCGGTTTGATTTTCCTTGGAGGAGTGGCAATTTGGCCGTTTTTGGGAAAGATTTTGCTTTGGCCGGCATATTTAGGCTCAGCTTACATTCTTCGTTTGATTGATTGGTTTTCTAAAATCCCCTGGGCTGCTAAACAAATCCCAAAAATCCATTGGGCTTGGCTGGCAGGGTATTATGTTTTAATAATTGGAATCATTATATGGTTTTCCAGGAGAAAAACAAAATTAAAATATTAATTTTTCTTTTTCTGATTGCAGCATTGGTCTGGATTGATGTTTTTGCCGAGGCCAAGCAAAGTCAAACCTTAAAAGTAGAATTTTTTGATGTGGGGCAGGGAGATTCGATTTTTGTTGAAACAGGGGATAAAAAACAGATACTGATAGACGGCGGTCCGGATTTAAGTGTTTTGGAAAAAATCGGCAGGGCAATTCCTTTTTATGACAGGTATATTGATGTTATTGTTTTGACGCATCCAGAACAAGATCATCTAAACGGCTTAATTGAAATTATTAAAAGATATAATGTCGGCGCTATTATAACCAGTGGAATCGTCCGCAATACAAACCAATATAGAGAATGGATAAAAATTATTGAGCAGAAAAATATTCCGCTTTATATTGCTCAAAGAGGCGGAATAATCGATTTTGGCAATGGAATTTACTTAAATATTCTGCATCCGTTTGAAAATATGGATGGTAAAGAATTATCCGATTCCAATAATTATTCCATTGTTTCAAAACTGGTTTATAAAAATTTCGACGCACTTTTTACCGGAGATATTGAAAAAAGCGTTGAGAAAAAATTGATTCAATCCGGAATTAATTTAAAATCCGATATTTTGAAAATCGCCCACCATGGGAGTAAAACATCAACCAGCGAAGAATTTCTAAAAGCAGTGGATGCGATAGTAGCAGTAATTCAAATGGGCAAAGATAATCAATACGGCCATCCGCATCAGGAAGTTTTGGAAAGATTAAAAAATCTCCGAGTTCTCCAAATAGGAGAACACGGAGATACGGAAATTGTTACCGATGGTCAGTTCTTATCCATCTTTTCTCGCGGATCATCAGCCCCGTAAAAGCGATCATCTTTTTTTTGGAACCATGCGCGGTTCTCTCTTCTCCATTATGATCGCGATAATGAACAGTCATCTTTTTGGTCTTCACCGCCTCAAGTTCTTTTTCTACTCCGGAATTTTGACCCATTTTTTCCTCCTTATATTAAAGTCGGGGTGCGGAGAATCGAACTCCGTCTACACCCACCCCATGGGCGCGTACTACCGGCATACTCCACCCCGGCAAGTTTAGCCAGCCGTATTTATTTGGTTTTTGCAATCTTTTTAATGCACTTTGTGCAAGCTTTAACCCTTTTCCCGTTATTCAAAACTACCCATTGCAAATTTGGATATTTTCTTTTTTTGCATGTGGGGTTGTATTTGCTCATCTTTTTTTTCCGTGATACTCTTACAATAGATGTTTTCCCGCAAAGGGAGCATGTTCTACTCATAGAATTTAAACTTATCATAGAATTAAAAATTTGGCAAATATGTCATCAATAGAATCAAAACTTTTTCTTTATATAGTGATTGTTTTTTCCGCAGTCATTCACGAATTTTCTCATGCATGGGCAGCTTATGCTTCTGGAGACCCGACAGCCAAAAATGAGGGGAGGTTAACCCTGAATCCGATTCCGCATTTGGAAATGATGGGAACAGTAATAATTCCTCTGTTTTTATTATTTTTTGCCAATAGCTTTATTGGCTGGGCGAAACCAGTACCAGTTAATCCCTATAATTTTAAAAATCAGAAACACGGCATGATGTGGGTTTCTTTAGCTGGCCCGGGATCCAATCTTTTAATTGCTTTAATTCTAGGATTATTCATCAGATTTTCTGTTTTTCCATTTTTATCTATACCATTCGGACTCATCGTATATATCAATATCTTCTTAGCTTTGTTTAATCTGATCCCTGTTCCGCCATTGGACGGTTCGAAGTTGTTATTGAATAAATTCCCGCATCTAGAAGAAAAGCTTGGGAAGTCATTTCTTGGGATATTTATTGCTTTAATCATCGCAATCACGATTTTGCCCCATATCGCGGGTTTTATCTTTACTCTTTTTGTTGGGTAGTGCCCCCGGGGTTGACATAAAAATTTTTTAACGTTATTCTTAGAATAACTCAATATAAAGAGGGTTATTTTTGTATACGAAACATATATTATGCCGACAATTCATCAATTAATTAAGAGGCAGAGAAAAGCATTGAAGTCAAAAACAACAACGCCGGCTTTGAGGCACGGTTTTAACGTTAAAAAGAACCACCCGATAAAAAGCTTTTCTCCATTCAAAAGAGGGGTTTGTTTAAAAGTGTTTACGACAACGCCAAAAAAGCCGAATTCAGCTTTAAGAAAAGTTGCCAGAGTCAGATTAACCAATGGAATGGAAGTTACTGCTTATATCCCTGGAGAAGGCCATAATTTACAAGAACACTCTGTGGTTGTAATCCGCGGAGGAAGGGTTAAGGATTTGCCGGGTATCAGATATCATATTGTCAGAGGAATACTGGACACAACTGGAGTGGAAGGAAGAAGACAGCAAAGGTCTAAATACGGAGCTAAAAAAAGTTCGGGCGCTAAAAAAACAACTGAGCCAACAGTATAATTATGCGTAGAAAAAGAATACCAACAACCGAATTAGATCCGGACCCAAAATATAATAGTGTTTTGGTTTCCAAATTTATCAACAATTTAATGAAAAGAGGAAAAAAATCTGTTTCCCAGGATATTTTTTATTCTGCCTTGGAAGAAGCGGCAAAGAGTTTGAAAAAAGAGAATCCTTTAGAAATTCTGGAACAAGCCATGAAAAATACCTCGCCATTATTAGAAGTTAAATCAAGAAGAGTGGGAGGGGCTAATTATCAAGTTCCTTATGAAGTGAAAGGCAAAAGAAAAGAAGCATTAGCAATGCGCTGGATTATTGATGCAGCAAGAAAAGGCAAAGGCAAAGCAATGGCTAATAAATTAGCTAAAGAATTGGCGGATGCTTTTAATAACACCGGAGAAGCAGTTAAAAAGAAAGAAGGTACTCATCGAGTAGCAGAGGCCAACCGCGCTTTTGCTCATTTTGCATGGTAAATATATGGCAAGAGAATACCCAATAGAAAAGAATAGAAATATAGGAATTATTGCTCACATTGACGCGGGTAAAACTACTGTCAGTGAGGGCATTTTATATTTAACCGGCAAAACTCATAAAATCGGGAAGATTGATGAAGGTGATACGCAGCTGGACTGGATGGAACAGGAAAGAGAGCGGGGAATTACTATCACTGCCGCAGCAACCACTTGTTTCTGGAAACCCAAGAGATACTCAGGAGATATACACAGAATAAATATTATTGATACTCCTGGCCACATTGATTTTACAGTTGAAGTTCAGAGATCATTAAGGGTTTTG
The DNA here is from genome assembly GCA_018897295.1 of Patescibacteria group bacterium. Lineage (NCBI taxonomy): Bacteria > Patescibacteria group bacterium. The sequence goes on along the minus strand of JAHILA010000008.1, from coordinate 1,921 downwards.
GACGGCGCGGTGGTAATTTTTGACGGCAAAATGGGAGTAGAGCCTCAGTCTGAAACAGTGTGGCATCAAGCAGATAAATTCGGCGTGCCAAGAATCTGTTTTATTAATAAAATTAACCAGACCGGAGGAGATTTTTATATGAGTTTGAAATCAATCAGAGAAAGATTGTCATTATATGCGCTTCCGATCCAGCTACCAATTGGTTTTGAAAAAGATATCTGCGGTGTTGTTGATTTGATTAAAATGAAATCCTATATTTATAAGGATTATCATGACAAAGAATTAATTGAAGGAGAAATTCCGGAGAATATGAAAGCAGATTGCGGAAAATACAGGCAGGAATTATTAGAGAAGGTTGCAGAATCAAATGACGAGTTAATGGAAAAATATCTGGAAGGAAAAGAAATCAGCGAAGAAGAATTTATTACTGGAATCAGAAAAAGCACTTTGACCGGGAAAATTTTTCCGATTATGTGCGGAGACGGCAGAGGGGTTATTGTAGAAACATTATTGGATGCAGTAATTAATTATCTGCCTAGCCCGGCCGACCTTGCGGATACAGTGGGAAGCGACATTGCAGACGAAACAAAAAAAATAGCGAGAAAAGCATTGGATGACGAACCATTTTCCGCTTTGGCATTTAAAATAGCTACTGATTCTTTTGTCGGTTCATTGACATTTTTTAGGGTCTATTCAGGAAAATTACAAGCTGGTTCTTATATTTTAAATTCTTCAAATAACAATAAAGAAAGAATCGGCCGTATTTTAAGAATGCATGCCAACCAGAGGGAAGAAGTGAAGGAAATTTTTAGCGGCGAGATTGGCGCGGCTGTCGGATTAAAAGATACGACTACTGGAGATACATTATGCGATCCGGATCATCCGATTGTTCTGGAAAAAATTACGTTTCCTGATCCAGTTATTTATATCGCAATTGAACCAAAAACCAAGGCTGACCAGGAAAAAATGGGCATGGCTTTAAAAAGATTGGCTGATGAAGACCCGACATTTAAAATCAGAGGCGATGAAGAAACCGGCCAGACAATTATTTCAGGAATGGGAGAACTGCATTTGGAAATTATCGTTGATAGAATGAAGCGCGAATTCAAAGTTGAAGCAAATGTCGGCAGGCCGCAGGTCGCTTACAAAGAAACAATAAAGAAAACAGCTGAAGCAGAAGGAAAATATATCCGTCAGTCAGGCGGCCGTGGACAGTATGGACATGTTTGGTTGAAGGTAGAGCCGTTGGAAAGAGGCAAGGGATTTGAATTTCTTAATGAGATTAGAGGCGGTATTATTCCTTCAGAATATATTCCAGCCATTAAAAAAGGAGCAAAAGAAGCAATGGACAGGGGTGTTTTGGCAGGATATCCACTTGTTGATGCCAAGGTGACTTTGTATGACGGTTCATATCATGAAGTTGATTCTTCTGAAGCAGCATTTAAGATGGCCAGTTCTTTTGCCTTGCAGGCAGCAGTTAAGAGAGCTGACTTAATTCTGCTTGAGCCGATAATGAAGGTGGAAGTAATTATTCCTCTGGAATTTTTGGGCGATATTACCGGAGATTTAAATAGTAAGCGGGCAAGAATCGAGAACATAGATGACCGTTTGAATATAAAGGTGATTGATGCCAAGGTTTCCTTGGCTGAAATGTTCGGCTATGCAACCAAATTAAGGTCAATGACTCAAGGTAGAGGAAGCTTTACTATGGAATTCAGTTGCTACGAAGAAGTGCCGAGGAATGTTGCACAAGAGATCATTGAGGGTAAAAAGAAATAAGAGCTGCATAAGGTCATTAACATATTGCACTCTATGAGGCCTAAGTAGATTTAGGATTTCATGGAGTTTTTTAATCATATTCATTGTAAGTATACGGGTATCAAAGGATTTGTAGATTTATACAATTATGCTTTAAGATATC
>JAHILA010000007.1 GCA_018897295.1 Patescibacteria group bacterium | reverse complement strand
TGGCGTTTCTCAAAACTCAGAACGTAGTTCTGACCGGTGCCCAAGGCGTTTCTCTCGTCTTTGAACAGAAGCGAGAAGATTTGCCCAAGGGCTACTGGTATGTTTCCTTTGATGAGAAGGAAGCTCTTTGGAAAGATGCCGATGGTTCCCACAGGGTGCCGCATGTGCGTCGGTACTCGGGCGGAGACTGGTACTTCGATCTCGGCACTTTCGAGAATGTCTGGTACAACGACCACTGCCTGCTCTGTTTCTGCGACTAAGGTTCTTTGAAACTTTGGGGAGCCCTTGCTTGCAAGGGCTCCATTTTTTATATATCATATACTCAGATATTAGATTTGACGTGCGGCTAAGGTTTCACGTCATCGAATTCCCGTAAAAGGAATATGCGAGTAATTCATCGGGCATGCCTTATGAATGAGTGCAACCTCTTATGAAAAAATCAAATTAGTCGGTGCAGTGCGCTAATGAGTATATTAGACTCAACATAAAATACAAAGAGTGACTGGAGTTGCTCTCAGTGATACAGAGGGCGTATTGTAATATTGCTTTAGGCAGGTAAGCCGATGGTAACCACAGGGTGCCGAATGTGAATCGGAACTCGGACGGAGACTGGAACTTCAATCTCGGCAATTTCGAGAATGTCTGGAACAACAACAACTGCCTGCTCTGCTTCTGCGACCCATTTGATTTCTTCCACTATCTATTGGTGGAAGTTTTTTCTTGCAAACTTTTTTTCCAACCGCCAAGCATTTTACCAACTTCATCTAGAAACAATATTAATGAGCCATAAATAGTATGACTGAGAATTTTTTGATGATTGGCCAGAGGTTATTTTAAAAAATTTAACATTGACATAAAAATTTCAGACGAAGTATAATTAAACTATGTTAGATGATAAAGATATCCAAAAATTAATAACTGTATTTGCTACCAGGGAAGAGGTTGCCACTAAACTTGATTTAGACGATTTGAAAAAAGAATTTTCTAAATTAATAGTTTCAACAAATTGCCGATAAATTAGGTTTGAAATTAGAATATTAAAATTTACTAAGATTCGGAAAAAATCTGTCGGTGCTTGACAGATTTTTATATTGGGTGTATAATTATGATAGAATAAAATTTGTTCTTTAAGGAGGCAATTATGAAAGGTTTACTTTTTGATCATTATAACATTGGTCATGGTGGTCCTGATGGATTCGTTCACTATGGTTATAACTGGTGCGTGGAACACGAAGGAAAGAAATACCATATCAGCCAAGAGAATTGCGAAACAAGAATTCATTACTATGTAAAACCCTGTGATGGCAGCTGCGAGAAAGGGAAGGAAGACCTTCCCTCCTACATTGAAAAGGCGTTTTTGGAAAAAGTTAAAACGCTTTAAAACCAGCGAGAATCTCAGGTCCAAGAACGTTATCAACTTATTAAGTTGCTCTGACGTTCTTTTTTTTTATTTATTCCGCTTTTTGAAACTTTTTGATGATTGGCCAGAGGTCGCCGTCTAAAATGCGGTCGATGTTGTGCCATTCTTTTTTAATGCGGTGGTCGGTGATTCGGTCCTGGGGAAAATTGTAAGTCCTAATTTTTTCCGAGCGGTCGGCTGTGCCGATTTGGGAATTTCTTTCTTTCTCGGTTTTCTGCATATCTTTCTGGGCTAAAAAAGCAAAAATCCGCGACCTTAAAAGGTTCATCGCGGTTTCTTTATTTGCGCCTTGGCTTCTTTCTCTTTGTGAAGCAACAGCAAATCCAGTTGGAATATGAGTAACTCGAACTGCTGATTCGGTTTTATTTACATATTGCCCACCCGGTCCGGATGAGCGAAAAGTATCAATTCTTAAGTCGCTCGGCTTTATTTCTAATTCTTTTTGTTCAATTGAAGGCAGTATTGCGACCGACGCAGTGGAAGTATGAATTCTTCCGCTTTTTTCTGTTTTAGGAATCCTCTGCACCCGATGCACCCCGCCTTCTTGTTTTAAGTATTCATAAGCATTCGGTCCTGATACTTGCAATACATTATCATCCAATGTCTTAGTTTTCCAGCCCTGCTTTTCAGCAAACCTGGAATACATTCTGTATAAATCGGTTGCAAATAAAGTGGCTTCATCGCCACCTGCTCCAGCCCTAATTTCAATTATTGCGCTGTTTGGATTTGCATTCATTTCTTTTTAGCCAATCTCTTTTTGAATTTTTCCACCCGCCCGGCAGAATCAAGAATTTTGTCTTGTCCAGTATAAAAAGGGTGGCAGGAACTGCAAACCTCGATATGCATTTCAGGATTAGTTGCGCCCATTTTAAAAACTTTTCCACAAGAACAGTGGATTATTGCGTCTTTATAGTATTTAGGATGGATATCCTTTTTCATGAGATAATGATATAATATAAATATACGAAAGTCAACCCCGCAGTTGCGGGGTAAATGTTGATTTATTTAAATTATTATGATAGTATGCTTTTTATATGACTGAAGACAAAAAAACAATGGTTTCAGAAGAACTGGTTAAAGAAATGTTTAAAGCCGGGGTTCATTTCGGGCACAAAAAATCCAACCGCCATCCAAAAATGGAGCAATATATTTATGGATTGAAAAACAATATCCATATTATTGATTTGGAAAAGACAATTGAAAACATGGAAATTGCTTTGGAATTTATTGAGGGGATTATTAAAAATGACGGGAAAATTCTTTTTGTCGGCATCCGGCCTCAATGCCAATCTTTAATAGAAGAAACAGCCAAAAATTGCAAAATGCCTTATGTGTCTTTGCGCTGGATTGGCGGGCTTTTGACCAATTTCAAAACCATTAGAAAGAGAATCGACTATTTCGTTGATTTGGAAAAAAAGAGAGAAGAAGGAGGATTAAAAAAGTATACCAAAAAAGAACAGAAGCATTTTGACAAAGAAATAGAGAAGCTGAAAAAGAATTTTAACGGTATCAGAGACTTAAAAGAACTACCGGAGGCAATTTTCGTTTTGGGCGTAAAAGAGCATATAACTCCGATAAGAGAGGCAAAAATAAAAAAGATACCTGTCATCGCTTTGGTTGATACGGACAGCAATCCTTCTCTGGTTGATTATGTGATTCCTTCTAATGATGAAGCAATCAGCGCGCTTCAATTTATGCTTAATCAAATTGAAAAAGTAATTATCCCCGCATAAATGACGGGGCAAGTAAATAATATATGGTAGTAGCAGAATTAGTCAGAAAATTAAGGGAAAAAACCGGCGCCTCAATGATGGATTGCAAAAAAGCACTTGAAGATGTGGGAGGCGACGAGGCAAAAGCATTGAAAATCTTGCAGGAGAAAAATAAACTCACGGCAATGAAAAAATCCGAAAGAAGCGCAGGGCAGGGAATTATTGAAGCATATGTGCACAGTAACGCCAAAGTCGGCGTATTACTGGAATTAAAATGCGAAACAGATTTTGTTGCCAGAAACAGCGAATTCAGGGAATTGGCTCATGACATTGCTATGCATATTGCCGGAATGGATTCAAAAGATGAAAAGTCGCTTTTAGAGGAGCCGTTTGTGAAAGACCCGGAAATTACTGTTAAAAGTTTGATTGAAAATAAAATAGCAAAACTAGGGGAAAACATTAAAGTAAGCAGATTTACGAGATTTGAATTATAAATATGATTCTCGTTTTCCAAATTCTTTTAGGAGTTGGTATTGCAGGGTTTCTAATTATAACTTTTAGAAAAATCCCTGTTCTTTTAAATTATCCCCGTAGTTCTTTTGAAAAAAATTCTTTATGGCAGAAAATCTACAATACATGGCAGGGGATAAAAAAGAATGCCAACCAGAGCGACCTTTTACATGAGTCAATTATGCCTCGGACAGAAAAGTTTTTAAGGAAATTCAAAGTATTTGTTTTAAAACTTGATAATTTTTTGGCAAAATTGGTTGGCCATTTAAGAAAAAAAGGGCAAGAAAGAAAGAATAAAGATGAAGAGGATAATGAAGACTTTGATTTGCCATCTTAGCTCAGCGGTAGAGCAACTGTTTTGTAAACAGTAGGTCCTCGGTTCGAATCCGAGAGATGGCTAATCTGGGAGCGTCGCATAGCGGCAATTGCAACAGACTGTAAATCTGTCGCCTCACGGCTTCGGAGGTTCGAGTCCTCCCGCTCCCACCTTCGCTCCGCTTCGCGGAGCTTCGGTGGGCAAGCCCATTTTGCCGACGTAGCTCAGCGGTAGAGCACCTCCATGGTAAGGAGTTGGTCGTGAGTTCAATTCTCACCGTCGGCTAAAGTAAAAATATTTATGAAAAAAGATTTTATAGTTAAATTGGCTTGCGAAGAATGCAAGCGCATCAATCACTACACTCGCAGGAATAAAAAAACTGTTGAGAAAAAATTGGAATTGAAAAAATTCTGCAGATGGTGCAGAAAAAATACGGCGCATAAAGAAACTAAAAAATAAAATTAAGGGTCTGTAGTTTAGTGGTAAAACGATGGTCTCCAAAACCATTGACGGGAGTTCGATTCTCTCCAGACCCGATTATTAACGATATACTTTAGCCACTATATGAAAGATTTATTTTTAAATAAGAAATTCGTAATTATATTTTTTTCTGCTATCTTTGCAGTGATATTAATTTTGAGTTTGATTACAGCAAAATGCGATGGTCAAGAAAAATTGATAAAAATCGAAAAAGGTTGGGGGTCGGATGAAATCGGGCAGAAATTAAAAGATGAGGGGCTGATAGGCAGTAAATGGGTTTTTGTTTTTTATGCTTGGATTAAAGGATACAATGTTCATTTGCAGGCAGGGGAATATTTATTGGATTCCAAAATGAGCGTTTTAAAAATTGCTAGGATGATTACCAATGGCGAAATAAGCGAGAATTATGTTAAAGTTACGATACCCGAGGGCTGGACCAATAAGAAAATTGAAGAGAGATTAATTGCCTCGGGAGTTTTAAAAGAAGAGGATAAACTGCCAAAAGAAAAAGAAGGTTATTTATTTCCAGATACGTATTATTTTGAAAGAAAATCAAGTGTTGATATAGTAGTTAAAAAAATGTCGGATAATTTCATGAAAAAGATAGGAGAAGATATTTCTAAGGATTTATTGATTGATTCCAGTATGAAATTGCCGAATGCAGTAATTATGGCGAGCATTATAGAAAGAGAAGTGGTCAGCGATGAGGATAGGGTAATTGTGTCGGGTATTTTTTGGAAAAGAATTGAAAATAATATTCCTTTGCAGTCTTGCGCTACTATTGCCTATATTCTGGGTGTAGAAAAGAAACAATATTCTTATGAGGATACGCGCGTAAAATCGTTGTATAATACTTATACTAATCTCGGCTTGCCGCCTGCGCCGATTAATAATCCAGGGCTGTCAGCAATTAAAGCAGCGCTTAATCCCAAGGAAACGGATTATTATTTCTTTCTTTCTGCCAGCGACGGCACAACCATATTTTCCAAAACCCTAGAGGAGCACAATACTAATAAAGCGAAGTATCTAGAATAAAGGTTGACAGGTAATTTTTATTATAATAAGCTATATATATCCACAGACAGCAGGTCCCGCAGTTGCGGGATAAATCCTGCCGAGGACAATGAAAAGCATTTTTGTCTGTGGTTATTAATCACAGATTTTTTATTAAATATATGCCCCGTAGTGAATTTCCGACTGTTGCGGGGCAACAAATAAATCTTAATTAGTCGGAAATCTACTACGGGGTATGTTAACTCGAAAACGAAAAGAAGAAATAGTTGAACAATTAGCTGACAAAATCAAGCGTCAGAAATCTTTAATTTTTACTGACGCTAAAGGGGTTAAGGTAAAAGACATCCAAAAAATCAGAAGGGAATTAAAAAAGCTGGAGGCAGAATACAAAGTGGCTAAAAAATCCTTAATGGAACTGGCTCTTAAAAAGGAGAAAAAGGAAATAGATTTATCCGGATTCAACGGCGCATTGGCAGTGAGTTTCGGGTATCAAGATCCACTATCATTAATTAAAGTCCTTACCAAATTAAGCAGGGAAAATGCTGATTTTAAGATTTTAGGAGGAATGGTTGAAGGCAAAGTTTTGTCTGTCATTGAAATTAAAGAATTATCAAAAATTCCTTCAAAAGAAATCTTATTGGCCAAGATTGTTGGCTGTATTAAAGGTCCAATTAGTGGTTTAGTAAATGCATTGGAAGGCAATTTAAGAAATTTACTTGGCGTTCTAAATGCTATAAAAATTAATAAATAAAAATATGACTGAGGAAAAATCCTCCTCCGTTAAAACTACGGAGGACAAGAAGGAAATAAAAGTGCCGGAAAAATTTAAGAAAATAGTTGATGAGATTGAAAAAATGTCAGTATTAGATTTGGCTGAATTAGTTAAAATTCTGGAAGAGAAATTCGGCGTTAGTTCAGTAGTAGCCGTCCCGACAGCTGTCGGGACTCCGACCGAGGTCGAAGCCAAAGAAGAAAAAACGTCTTTTAATGTCGAATTGAAAAACGCCGGCGCGCAAAAGATTCAGGTTATCAAAGCCGTAAGAGAGATAACCGGACTTGGATTAAAGGAAGCCAAAGATGTTGTTGATGCCGCACCGAAAGTAATTAAGGAAAATCTGAAAAAGGAAGATGCAGAAGAGATAAAAAAGAAACTTGAAGAGGCAGGAGCGACAGTTGAATTGAAATAATTTAAGATCTTGTATAAAAACCCCGTCCGCCAGCTGGCGGACGGGGTTTCTCTATTAAAATTAAATTTCTATCTTGCAGATTTCCAGCCCGTTCAGCAGATAGATTGATTTTTCGTCGGATGTGACCCAGAGATCCCTAAGGTTGGTCAATTCCGATATTGCGTATTGTTTTATTAATCCGTCCTTTTTATTGTAGGAGATTATGCGGTTATTTAAAGGGTCTAAAATATACAGGTTTTTCATGTTTACTGAAGTGAATATCTGCCCAGCCTGCGATAATCGAGGACTGATATCGAACTTTATTTCCTTGATTTTTTTGCCTTGGGAATATTGGACAATCATCCCGTTTTCTCTGGACACAAATACATCTCCGTCAATTGTCAAAGAGACCGCGTCTTTTAATTCGTCTGTTGGGCCTTTAACAATCCATTCAGCGCCATTTAGGATATCCTGCGTGCGGGAATATTTGAAAATATTCAATTTCTGGATATCCAGGAAAAACAAATTCCCGTCATAACTGGCCATATCCTTTATATTAAGAGTATTTTCAAGATTCGGCTTCAGAAGGCAGATATTATAATTCTCGTTTATATTATAGGTGGAAACCTTTGTTGGATTAGCAAGCAGCAGAATTTCCGTGTCGGTGGCAGTTCCAAGCTTGAAAGTATCTTTTGAGGACAGAAAAACAAGCTCGGAAGAATTATCAATCAAATCGATTTTATAAACAAATCCTGAAGTCAGTTCGTAGAGATAAAGAAGGTCTCCCAGCTTTAATATTCCCAGTGGATTAAAATTGTAGTTGTTTTTTGACAAGTCAGCGATTCTTTCTATCTCTATAATATTAATAACATTATTCAGGCTATTTTTTTGTTTATCGAATCGGCTTTGTATTAATTGTAAGTCGGGAAGGATTTTCTCCTGCGCTTTTTCAGGTAGTTTATTGAATAACAAGTTGGCGTTTTTTAATAATTCTTCCGATTGTTTTAATAATGCCCTGGCTTCTGATTGATTTTGATAAATCAGGGATAATTCGCTGCGCTCGACATTTTCCTGAGTCCTTTGGATAAAGTGATTCATTTTTCTTATTTTAATATCAGAGGATATTTTTTCAATCAGGAAAGGGGAGAGAATAATTACAAAAAACAGGAATAAAACTGCAAGGTATTTGACAAGGTGATGTTTTAAAGCAAGAGTTGTTATCTTGTTCGGGAAAGTAATTTGGTCTTTTATTATTTTATTTATTTTTTCTACACTTGAATCAAGTATTTCTTTAAAATTGAACGTAATTTCAATCGCTATTTCCTTTGTTTCAAGGATTTCTTTTTTTTTCAATTCTTTAGGGGGGTTGGTTCCTGCTTCCAGAAGCAGACAGGCCAGGGAAGAAACAGAAAGGTTATCTTTGATATAATGGTAAAGTTTATCAGTTGTCGGATGGGAAATAAGTTCTTTGGTCTTTTGTGGGGACAAAATATCCGAAATATCATAGGTGGCAGCAATAATTTTGTCTCCGCGCTCTATTCTTCCGCTGGCAAGGTTGGAAAAGGTTTTAATCGGCTCTGGTTTTTCCTGGTTTTGGAATTTTTTGCTGATATTGCTTAACGTGCCGTTTCTAGATAATTGGACAACCATATTTCCGGTTTGGGCAACGTGAATATTATTTTGATGAAAACAAAGGCAGGCAAAATGCAGATTTCCGATCCACTCATCATGCCCCTTTTTGACGAAATCAGACAAATAGATATTCGCGCCTTGCAATGCTGATTCCAGCGCTTCCAAAGACGTTCTTTGGTGATTCGAATAGAACTCTCTTTTAATCACGGACGCCAGAAGATTCAAAAGAAAGTCGGAATTTTTATATTTTTTTTTCGGAACATTGGAAATTTTACCGACTAGATAAAGATTTCCCAGCTGGGCATCCTCAATATTCATTGCTTCATAAGAAAAAACCCCGCAGACCGAATCCTTTTTGGCTTTGGGGTCTTGGAAAATTATTTCGCGGAAATACAAATTGAGATTTTCCGAATCCATACAAATAATTATAGCAGAATTTTATTGGAAAATGAATTAAATAAAAAAAGGGGGTGGTTTTCACCACCCCTTTGCCAGGGATATAATTGTCCTGGCTAGCCATTTCATAAACGCGCTTAAACAAATGCCAAAAATCATTCCTGCACCGGCGATGATTCCCATAGCTAGACCGATGTACCAGTGGCCGACATTCGGTTCAATACGCAAGATGACGCTTAGATTGAGACCCAAGCCAACACTCAGCAAAATGACTGTGCCGATATACACGGCGAAACGCAGCTTGACGCTTGAACTAAATGCTAGGCCGGGAATCCGTCTGGGAAACAGGCCGAAGATCATGCCCGCGGCCAAAATAATGATTAGGCCGATGAACAATACAGGCACTGGATCGGCGCCCAGTTTGATCATTAAAGAAATGCCCACGCCAAGGCCCAAACTGGCAAAGAACAAAAGAAAGAGCGAATCTTTTTCTTTTATATTCATCTTAATCCTCCTATGATATAATTATACGCTCATTATCAAGTTTTGTCAATAGTTTACCTTTGGTTTTATAATTGATAAGATTTAATTATGAATCTTAATCTGCTTGAAAAATCTATTATTACTACTATTACGTATTATGATGTATTGGATTATCCTTTGACCGGATTTGAGGTTTTTAAATATTTAATAAATCCTTTACATATTGTCGAGCTTTTAGGTGTTGTTTCTGACACTGAAATTGAACCAATTGGAAAAATTGAATTGATTGATGTTTTAGAAGTATTAAAAAACAGGAATTTAAGTTTTTATATTGAAGAAAAAAACGGATTTTATTTTTTAAAAGGCAATGGAGAGATTATTAAAATCCGCATTGAGCGCCAGAAAATTTCAGACGAAATGTGGAAGAAAACAAAAAAAATTGTTAAGTGGCTTCAATTTATTCCTTATATAAAAATGGTTGCAGTCAGCGGCTCTCTGGCAATGTATAATGCCAAAAAAGAAAGCGATATAGATTTACTGATAGTCGCGAAGAATAAAAGAATCTGGACAGCGAGATTTATGGCAACTTTATTTTTCCAGATTATTGGAGAGCGCAGGTATGGTAAAAAAACCGCAGGACGTTTTTGCCTTAACCATTATATTGCTGATGAATCCTTAAAAATAAATTTTCCGAGTTTATATAATGCCCAGACCTATGCTCATTTAGTTCCGATTTTGGAAGGGGAAAAGGGGATTTACAATAAATTCCAGCAGGAAAACAATTGGATGAATAATTATTTGGCTTTTTATGATTTCCAAAAACTGAAAAATCAGCAAAGCATCAAAATTAATTCCCTTTTAAGATTTATTGCCCGAGTCAATGAAATAATTTTGAATACTTTTATCGGAAATATCTTGGAAAAAATATTGAGATTTTTCCAAAAAAGGCATATTAAAAAGCATTCCTCGCAGAATCAAGGAGAAGGAAGAATAGTGGTTAATGACAACCAGCTTGAATTCCACCCCGATTCTCCAGAAGCAGGTATTATTGACAAGTATAATCAGAAAATGTTAGAATTAGGTTTTGAAATAATTGAAAAAAATTCAGGATTAAATAAAAACTAAGTGAAAAAAAATATGAATATCAAACCATTAGAAGATAGGGTTCTTATTGAGCCCGCTTCCAAGGAGGAACTGACAAAATCAGGAATTGTGCTTCCTGATACCACGGATAAAGAAAAGCCCGAACAAGGCAAAGTTATTGCTATTGGCGCAGGTAGAATAGACAATAATGGAAAACGTATCTTAATGACAGTTAAAGTCGGAGACGTTGTTTTATTTACTAAATATGGTCCGAATGAAGTAAAAATTGATGATAAAGAGTATTTAATTGCCAAAGAAGAGGACATTCTGGCAATTATAAATTAAAATTATGGCGAAACAATTTAAATTCAATGAAGATGCTCGTCAGGAGCTAAAAAAAGGCGTTGATAAATTAGCTAATACTGTGCGCTTGACCCTTGGCCCAAAAGGCAGAAATGTGGTTTTGGATAAGGGTTTTGGCACGCCAATTATTACTAATGATGGAGTGACTGTTGCCAAGGAAGTTGAACTTCCGGAGAAATTCCAGAATATGGGCGCGGAATTGATTAAGGAAGTGGCGGAAAAAACCAATAATGTAGCTGGCGACGGCACAACCACGGCAGTTGTTTTAGCTCAAGCAATAATTGAAGAGGGTTTAAAAAATGTTACTGCTGGCAGTGACCCGCTGGAAATTAAAAAAGGAATTGATAAAGCAGTAAAAGCAACCATTGAAGCATTGAATGCAATAAAAAAGCCGGTTAAGGATAAAAAAGAAATCTCCCAAGTGGCTACCATTGCTAGCGAGGATAAAGAAGTCGGGGATTTACTTGCTGATATAATAGAAGAAGTCGGTAAAGACGGCGTGGTAACGGTTGAAGAATCCCAGACATTTGGCTTGTCAAAAGAACTGGTTAAGGGAATGCAGTTTGATAACGGCTATATTTCGCATTATATGATTACTAATGCCGAAAGAATGGAGGCCGAATATCGCGACCCGTATATTTTAATTACTGACCATAAAATTTCCGCAATCAACGATATCCTGCCTCTGTTGGAAAAAATGAGCCAGGCAGGCAAGAAAACTTTAGTGATAATCGGCGAAGAAGTGGAAGGCGAAGCTTTAGCAACTTTAGTGGTAAACAAATTAAGAGGAACATTTAATGCCTTGGCAGTAAAAGCGCCGGGTTATGGCGACAGGAGAAAGGAAATGATGCAGGATATTGCGATTATGACTGGAGGAAAACTTATTTCCGAGGAAGCCGGACTGAAACTTGAAAATACTGAATTAAATATGCTGGGCCAGGCAGACAAAATAGTTTCCACAAAAGAAAAAACCACTATCGTCGGCGGAAAAGGAGAGAAATCGGAAATTGAAAACAGAATAAAACAGATTAAAACGCAGTTGGAAAATACTGAATCAGGTTTTGACAAAGAAAAACTGCAGGAAAGATTGGCGAAACTGGCCGGCGGGGTAGCAATAATTAAAGTCGGCGCAGCAACAGAAGCGGAAATGAAATACAAAAAATTTAAGATTGAAGACGCCTTGAATGCAACACGGGCTGCTATTGAAGAGGGTATTGTGCCTGGCGGCGGAGCTGCTCTGGCAAAAGCCGCATATATGCTTGATGAATTTATCAAGGATAATTTATCAGCAGAAGAAAAAATCGGCGTAAGCATAATTAAAAAAGCATTAGTCGCTCCGTTAAGGCAGATTGCCGTGAATGCCGGAATTAAAGATATCTCAATTATTGTTGACGATATTCAGAAAAAAGAACATACTAATATAGGATACGATTTTACCAAGGCGGATTCTGTTGATGTGGGAAAAGGAAGAGTTAATATGCTGGAAGCAGGAATTATTGACCCGGTTAAAGTCACTCGAAGCGCTTTGCAAAACGCAGCTTCAATGGCATCAATATTTCTGACAACCGAAGCAATAATAACCGACATTCCAGAAGAAAAAAAAGAAGGCGGAACCCCGCCAATGGAATACTAATCGAGTCAGAATCGACTAAATATTAACAATTAATTAATAATAAATTTATGTCATTATTATATATTATACTTATAGTAGTTGCTGCTATAGTTTTGTGGGTGATTGCGGTATTTAATGGTTTAATTAGATTAAAAAACCGCACTAACGAGGCATGGTCTGATATTGATGTTCAATTAAAAAGGAGATATGATTTAATTCCGAATTTAATTGAAACCGTCAAAGGTTATGCAGCTCATGAAAAACAGACATTCGAAAGCGTGACTAATGCGCGCACAAAGGCAATGGGAGCGCAGGGGATTGAGGAAAAAGGAAAAGCGGAAAATGCTTTGAGCGGAACTTTGAAAACGCTTTTTGCAGTTGCCGAGAATTATCCGCAATTAAAAGCAAATGAAAATTTCTTACAGTTGCAGAATGAATTATCTGATACGGAAAATAAAATTCAGGCAGCGAGAAGATTCTATAACGGCAATGTTAGAGATTTGAATATTAAGATTGAAACATTTCCATCAAGGATTGTTGCCGGAATGCTGGGATTCAAAAAACGGGAGTTTTTTGAAGCAGAAGCAGGAGAAAAAGAAGCCCCGCAGGTGAAGTTCTAATAATAAAAACATGAATAATTGGGAAAAAGATATTGAGTTAGCTCAATATACGACTTTTAAAATCGGTGGGAAAGCAGATTATTTTTACCGAGTTAAAAACGCCGATGATTTAATCGGATGTATAAAATTGGCAAAAGAGAAAAAATTGCCATTTTTTATTTTAGGCAGCGGTTCAAATCTTCTTGTAAATGACGATGGCTTCAGAGGATTGGTGATAAAAATGGAAAATAATTTTATTGAAAATCTTCCAGAATTTAGGATTGAGGTTGGTGCAGGAACTCCTTTGAACGGTTTACTGGCAGAAGCAATGAAAAACGATTTTACTGGCTTGGAATGGGCATTAGGTATCCCCGGAACGCTTGGTGGGGCAGTTTGCGGCAATTCAGGGGCTTTTGGCCAATCAATTTCAGGGTCAGTTGAAATCGTCAAAATCCTTGATATAGAAACCTTGGAAATTAAAGATGTCGGACCTGAATTTTGCGGATTTAATTATCGCAACAGTATTTTTAAGAATAATCACAGATTTATAATCCTTTCAGCAATTTTGAAATTCAATAAAGGGAGTAAAGAAGAAATCGACAAAAAAATTAAAGAATATATTTCACAAAGGCAGGCAAAAAATCCTACGGAGCCGTCAGCAGGCTGTGTATTTAAAAATATCCAGGTAAATGACGAGAAAATTTCTGTTGGAGGATTGATCGAAAAAAGCGGATTAAAAGGCAAAATTATCGGTGGAGCGCAGATTTCAGACAAGCACGCCAACTTTATTGTCAATATAAATAATGCTAAATACGCGGATGTTTTGGAACTGATTGATTTGGCAAAAAAAACAGTAAAATTAAAGCAGGGATTTGATTTAGAAAAGGAAATTATTATATTGAAATAAATTATGACGCTTTATACGCACATCGGTTCAAATATCAGGAAAACTTGGATTTTATTTTCCCTATTTTTTATAATTATCATCGGTTTGGGCTGGTTTTTGAGTTATTATTTTGACAGCCAGTCGATTTTATTTTTTGCAGTCGGATTCAGCGTCTTTATGTCTGTTTTAAGTTATTGGTATTCTGATAAAATCATTCTGGCGATTTCGAAAGCGAGATTAATTAAGCACGATGAAAATCCGGAACTTTATCACATTGTAGAAAATCTTTGTATTACAGCCGGGCTTCCTTTGCCGAGAATTTACATTATTGACGAGTCGGCTCTGAATGCGTTTGCCACTGGCAGAGACCCGAAAAACGCAGTAATAGCCGTGACCAACGGATTATTGCGGACGCTGGACCGTACTGAACTGGAGGGGGTAATCAGCCATGAATTGAGCCATATTGGCAACCGCGATATCTTGCTTCAAACAGTAGTGGTTGTTTTGGTCGGCACAATTTCTATGATGGCTGATATATTTATAAGAGGCAGGTTCTTTAAAGGAAGAAAGAGCAATAATGAAGGCGGGGGACAGATTAATGTGATATTAATGATTATTGGAGTTGTTTTTTTGATTCTATCCCCGCTAATCGCGAAATTAATCCAATTGGCTATTTCCAGAAAAAGAGAATTCTTGGCAGATGCGTCTGGCGCGCTTCTGACCCGTTATCCAGAAGGATTGATAAATGCTTTAGAGAAAATTTCTCAGAGTCCGGTTCCATTAAAGGTTGCCAACAAAGCGACTGCCCATCTTTATATTACTAATCCATTTAAAGGTCCAACTAAGTTATTTTCGACTCATCCGCCAGTCGAGGAAAGAATAAAGCGCCTGCGCGGAATGGGTTTATAAATTTATGGGAATATTAAGTACATTATTAGGCGTTGATGATACGCGAAAGATAAGCAAAAAGGAATTTCAAGAAAAGTTAAATGAAATTCCTGAACTTACAGGCAAAGAGAAGGAATATTTGAAAGCTTTTTTTGAGAATGAATTGGAAAATGGATTGACTCTTGGAGAAGTAAAACAAGGGATTCACAAATTGAAACATAACTATAATGACAGCATAACCGAGCACGAGGTTGAAGAATTAAGAAAGAAATTGATTGAAGAATTGGAACAGAAATAGAACAAGGAAGGGTGCCAGAGTGGTCCAATGGAACGGCTTGGAAAGCCGTGCCTCGAAAGAGGCTCGTGAGTTCAAATCTCACCCCTTCCGCCAATGAAAAAATATTTATTTTTTTGTATCACAATCCTGTTTCTGGTTTTTGTGTTTTTTGTTTTAATTTTTAATATTAAAAAATACAATCAGGAAAACGAAAATTTATTGTCAGCTCTTACAACCGAAATATTAAAACCCGATAAATTTATTTTGGATGTTCCCTATATTAACGAAGCGCCGGATGGAAATTTTTCAGGCAATTGGAAAAACGGATGCGAAGAAGCAAGTATAGCAATGGTGGAAAAATATTATCTAGGAAAAAAATCAGTAAGCATTGAAGAGGCAAAAAGTTTTATGCAGAATTTATTTGATATTCAAGACAGATTATATGGCAGCAATGCCAGTACTGATGCAGCGCGAACCGCCAAAATCATAAATAATTACACTTCATTTAACGCAGTTGTGAAAGATAATCCGACAATAGAGGATATCAGGAGGCAAATTCGTATAAACCGGCCAGTTATTTCTTTGCATTATGGATTTGATTTGCAAAATCCAAATATCCCATTTTCAAGAATTGGCTCGTATTATCATATGTTGGTAGTTGTGGGTTATAATGATGAAACGCAGGAATTTATTGTTAATGATGACGGGGATATGAAAAACGGCAAAAATCATCGCTACAATTATGATTTATTTATGAATTCTTTGCACGATTACAATCCCTCTTTAAATAAAACTAATGGCCCCGCACGAGTGATCTTTACTCGATTTTCTCATTGACATTTGTTTAACTGTCTGTTAAATTATAATTTGCTCTTAAATTTTGAAAAAATAAGGAGGAAAAATGGGAATTTCAAGATTAACAGCTTGGGAGATTGCTGGAAATCATGATGACATTGTTGTTGATGCTGGTGGTCCGGACAAAAAAACAGGAAAGTTCGTCGGATGGATAACCCGTGGCCCAGGTCATAATTTTAAGCCACTGCTTAATACTCAACCCATTTATGACACGCTTGAACAAGCCAAGCAAGCGATGAAAGACCTGGTTGTGAAGATTAACGAGTTTGTTGATAATGAACGCGTTAATTCTAAAAAGTCATCAAAATGATTTTTTAAAAACCAGCTCATGTTTTTGGGTGTTGATAAGTGGGGACGTTTGTTCCCACTTTATTTTTCTTTTTAAAAAATATTTTTGACAAAAAGATTGCAAGGTGGTAGAATTTTATTCTAATGTTCTTTCAAAAAAGAATATTAAATATAAATAAGGAGGTTGGTAAGATGAAAATACTAATCCGCGAAAGAATTTCGTGTTGGTACGAACTATCTTTTCGTAAGGAGAAGCCGGCGATAATCTTGAGAATTCACAGAGATTTTATCGCTAATACCGAACCGATCAGACAAATCGCTCCAATAGTAAAAGGTTTTATGAAACATTTTGGATTCAAAAGATTCAACGGTTCCTTGGCTGGAAATTTTGGTTTTGACGACAGCTTCGTTTTTAACGGAATCAAAGGAGATTTTGCAGAATTTGCCGTGAATATTCCTGAAGTTAGAAAACACACCAGCAAAAAATGTGAATACTGCAATGGCTCGGGCAGAGATCGGCTTCTTAGAGATGAGTGTTTTCGATGTGATGGTACAGGCAAAGAATGGTTTTATGATTGGAAGTCGGTATATGCGATTTCCGCTAGTTTTACCACCATCTTTCACAGGATGCATTTCCCCGATAAAGAGACATCATCTTTTTCCCCCCAGTTGATGATAGTTTCTACTGTGACTCAAAACGATATGCACGGAGGTTCATTGGGTGGACAGTACAGTATTGAACTGTGCGATTGGATGAGGTCTTTGTATCTTCGGAATAATGACAGATATGAAATTACTGAGATGGTGGAAGCGATGAAAGTTGCTCATAGAAAAATGTCTGGTCCTTTCAGATTCGGACAAGAACATTATATCCGGGCAAGAATAGAGAATAGCAATAGCTGGCTTAATATTGACTGTCCTGGGGATGCCTGTGGTTTACATCCCGGGGACGGCTTTGGTCCCCAAGAAGGACAAGGATATGAATTTGCTTGTCACAACGTGGACAATCCAATACAACAAATTACTTTACTTGTTGGACTTGCGGCTTTACATGATAAGGCGAGGAGGGAGATGAAAACATGAGGTTTTAAGGCCGGCGACACGGAAATCGCCGGCCGTTTCTTTACAATTTATAAAATATCAATTAAAATATTAGCATGAGCCCAATCGACGAAATAAAAAACCGGTTGGATATTGTTGAAGTTGTCGAGGGATATATTAAACTTAAAAAGGCCGGCAAGGACTATAAAGCGCTTTGCCCCTTCCATAAGGAAAAAACTCCCTCTTTTTTTGTATCTCCATCCAAACAAATCTGGCATTGTTTTTCCTGCAATTTCGGGGGCGACATCTTCGGTTTTGTGCAAAAAATAGAGGGGATTGAGTTTCCGGAAGCATTAAGGATTCTGGCAAAAAAATCCGGAGTGGTTTTGAAAAAAGAAGACCCGCAAATCCGCAGCCAGAGGAATATCTTATATGAAATCTGCGAGGAAACAGCTGATTTTTTTCAAAAGGAATTTGGGAAAAATAAAGCAGTGCAGGATTATTTAAAAAATAGGGGATTAAAACCCGAAACAATTAAGGAATTTAAAATCGGCTATGTGTCGGATAACTGGGATGCGGTTTTTAACCATTTAGTTGAAATTGGGTATAAAGCTGGCGATATTGAAAAAGCTGGGCTGATTTTAAAAAAAGAAAAAGGTAGCGGATATTACGATCGATTTCGCAACAGAATAATGTTTCCTTTGGCGGATTTGAACGGGCAGATTGTGGGATTTACGGGCAGGGTTTTTGGCAATGAAAGCGATAAGGTCGGGAAATATGTAAATACTCCGGAAACTCTGATTTATAATAAAAGCCGGTTGATTTACGGATTAGACAAAGCAAAAATAGAAATTAGGAAAAAAGACCAATGTATTGCGGTTGAAGGACAGATGGATTTAATAATGGCGCATCAAACAGGATACAAAAATACAATCGCTGTTTCCGGAACCGCGCTGACAGTGGACCATCTTCAAACTCTGAAGCGCTACACCGAAAATATGGTTTTTTCTTTTGATGCTGATACTGGGGGCGAAAGCGCGACAAAAAGAGCTATTACCTTGGCACAGCAATTTGAATTTAATCTTAAAGTGGCAATCTGGAATCCCGAGACCGATGGGAAAGACCCGGCAGAAATTATTAAAAAAGATCCGAAAAAATGGAAGCAGGTTTTGGAAAATTCAAAACCGATAATGGAATTTTATTTTGAAAATACTCTTGGCAAGTACTCGAAAAACTTGAGCGTTGACCACAAAAGAGAAATTGCCAAAGAACTATTACTCCCGATTAAAAATATCGTTAATGTGGTTGAACAAGCGCACTGGCTTCAGGTTTTGGCTTCGAAATTAAAAATTGAGGAAAAAACCCTGGTTGAAGCATTGCGCAGGATAAAATCAAGAGAGGAAGGCAAGGAATTACCGTCAGAACATTTTGCCGAAAGGTCGCGCATAAAAGAAAAAGAAGAAATCCTGCTCGGTCTGGCGTTGAAATATCCGAAACATCTGGAATATTTGAATAAGAATTTTTATGAATCGCTTTTGAACACCGAAGAGCTCAAAAAATTTGTCAAGAATATAAGGATGGATAATATAAAATCAGAGGAAGATAAATTCTTGGCGAATTACTTGATTTTTAAAGTAGAACATCTTAACATAGAAGAAAAAGAAGTGTTAAAAGAAATGGATTTCTGTATCAAGACATTGAAAGAAATCTTCCTGAAAGAAGAATTGGTAAAAACCAGTCTAGAAATGAAAGAAGCAGAGGATGCAAAAAAGCGTGACGAGGTTGATAAATTAAAAGAGAAGTCCTGTAAAATAATCGAAGAATTAGACGAATTAAATGTAGATTATGAAAAAACATAAAATAAAAACCCGCGCAAAAAAGAGATTAATTACTCCGGAAGTAATCCAAAAAATGATTACTAGAAGCAAAAATAAAGGTTTTATTACTGAACAGGAAATAATCAAAGCAATTCCTTATTTGGAAAGAGATATTGAAGGCATTGAAGAATTATACGACAGCCTGAAAAATGCCCATATACAGATTTTAGAGAAAAAAGATTATATTGATTTTGTCCCAAAAACTTTAGCCGAAACCGAAATTTTGGTAGAAGCAGAAAAGGGAACCAATAAACCAAAGAAAAAATTAAAGAAACTTCTTGATGATTTGGATAATATTGATTCTGTGCAGATGTATTTGAAGGAAATTGGAAAAACAGATTTGATTTCAGGCGACGAAGAAGTAGAATTAGCTAAAAGAATCCTGAAAGGCGACGAGGATGCAAGGGAAAAGCTTACAAAAGCCAATTTGCGCTTGGTGGTAAATATCGCCAAAAGATATGTTGGTAGAAGCCCGCATTTAACTTTACTGGATTTAATTCAGGAGGGGAACATTGGTTTATTCAGGGCAGTTGAGAAGTTTGATTACAAAAGAGGATATAAATTTTCCACCTACGCAACTTGGTGGATAAGACAGGCAGTTACCCGCGCCCTGGCTGACCAGTCAAGGACAGTGAGAATCCCGGTGCATATGGTTGAAACAATCAGTAAATTCAACCAAATTAAAAGAAGATTAATACAAGATTTGGGCCGCGAACCCATGCCCGAAGAAATTGCAACTGAAATGGGAGTGGAAATTGAAAAAGTGCGACACATTATAAAAATTTCCCAAGAAACAATTTCCTTGGAAGCGCCTGTGGGAGAAGATGAAGAAGACAGCACGCTTGCTGATTTTGTTGTTGATGAAAAAACTGTCATGCCTCATCAGATTGCAGCCCAAAGATTATTAAGGGATTGGCTACAGGAAATCTTGGTTGATTTATCTCAGCGCGAACAGGAGATTTTGGGAATGAGATTCGGTTTAAAAGATGGAATAACCCATACATTGGAAGAAGTGGGTAAAAAATTCAGGGTTACTCGCGAAAGAATCCGCCAAATCGAAGCAAAATCCCTGCAAAAAATCCGCGAACATCAAAAATTGAAAAAATTGGAAGAATACTAATGTTTAAAGTCATTAAAAAATCAAAAATCTCAAAAGCCAGAATCGGCAGATTAAAAGTGAAACACGGCGAAATAGATACGCCGTTTTTCATGTCTATTGCAACCAAGGGAGCTGTTAAAAATTTAACCACGGAAGAATTAAAACAAATTAATGTGCCGATAATTTTATCCAATACTTATCATCTTATGGCCAGGCCAGGATTAAAGACAATCAAAAAATTCAATGGAGTCCATAAATTGATTAAATGGAATGGCCCAATACTGACTGATTCTGGCGGATACCAGATTTTTTCTTTGACAAAATTACTGAAATTGGACAATAGGGGAGTGGAATTTTCATCAACAGAGTCCGGAGGAAAAATATTTCTTACTCCAGAAAAAGCCCTAGAATTCCAGAAAGAAATCGGTTCTGATATTTGTATGGTTTTGGATGAATGCCCGGAATATACTAAAAACAAAAAAAGAGTGGAAAAAGCAGTAAAACGCACAACTGACTGGGCTAAAAGAAGCAGGGATTTAATGAAAAAATGGAAACCTGCCTGCCGGCAGGCAGGGGGAAACAGACCATTGGTTTTCGGGATTGTGCAGGGCGGTATTTTTAATGATTTGCGCAAAAAGAGTTTGGATGATTTATTGAAATTAAGCTTTGATGGCATTGCCATTGGCGGAGTTTCTGTGGGCGAGCCGTTTTCAGAAGCGCATAAGATTTTGAAATTCCTTGCCAATAAACTTCCGGAAAACAAACCGCATTATTTAATGGGTATTGGCTATCCAGAGCAGGTTATCCAGTCAGTAAAACAAGGGATTGATATGTTTGATTGCGTGATTCCCACCCGCCATGCGCGGCACGGGGAATTGTTTGTTTTTAAAGGCAAGGATTTAAAATACGAGAAAATCCAAATTGGAAAAAGTAAATACGCAACAGATTTTTCCTTACTGGATAAGAATTGTTCTAAAGCGTATCTGCATCATTTATACAAATCAGGCGAATCTTTGTATCAGCGCCTTGCTACAATCCACAATCTGAAATTTTATATGGATTTAATGCAAAAAATCCGGGAAGGAATTAAAAAGGGGAGGATATAAAAAAATCGGGCCAAAATCCGTGTCCAAGTCGACGCGGGCGACACATTATAGATAGGTGTATTTAATTGACAAAGCAGTAATTCTGAATTAAAATTATCATATATGGTAAATTTTTGTCCAAAGTGCGGTCAAAAAAGCAACCTGGAAGATAAATTTTGTAAAAATTGCGGAGCAAGTTTAGTTAGAACTGCTGAAACTCCGCCAGCCCTCGTTCAATCCCCACCAACGCCCCCAAAAAAGTCTAGGCCGCCAGTTGTCAAAGTAATTAAAGCAATTATTCAAATAGTGATTCTTGTTTTATTTTTATACTGGGTATGGTACTCGTATAATTGCGCTGTTGGCAATTACCCTAATACAGGAGACCAATCATGCAAATCTATTTATCAGTTTTTTCACACTCAAAGCGACGGCGGAGGGAATGGTGGTGGCGGAGGAGGCCAGACTAAAAGCATAGGATGTCAACATTGTTCAGTGGGTTTCTGTTGGACAGAATCACACTGTTGCCCCAATTCTGCACAATACTACTGCAATGGCTTTTGTTATCGTTCAAGCAATGAGGCCTACAACGCAGGTTGTCATCAGAGCAGTTGGACACGGTATTGCTGTCAGTAATGATAATTTTAATTTTAAAAGCCGCCCCCCGGGCGGTTTTTATTTTTCCGATTTATTCAGCGCTTTTGCAACGGATTCCGTTGAAACATCTATCAGAACCGCAGTCACAAAATTTAACCTCGTGGCTGTAGCCAGGAGAACAACCACAGGCGCCGATAAGGCAAGTATTCGGGAAATCTCCCGTAGTTTTGCAACAAAGAGACGTTATAATAGTTCCTCTCGACAAAGAACACACCTGTTCTTTGTTTACGGACAAATAAATCCAGCATCCTGCGACGATAACGGCCAATACTATAATGATAAAAAATATTTTGCGCATATTGTTTTCATTTTTTAATTTATTTCTGCTTAACATTTTGATAATTTCAGCTTAATCGGGAGATTTACTTCGTCCCATTTGGCTCCGTATTCTGAACGAAATCCGAACTTTTTTCAAAGAAAATCCAGAACAAGAATGAGGTGCGTTTCCGCTTGCCTCCGCTCCGCTACGGCAAACCAAAACAGAAAAATTTTCTCTACATTTTTTAATTTTTTCGCGCGCAATTTTTTCTTTTAAAAGGAAAAGAAAATTTTTCTGTTTTGGTTTTCTCTTAATCAGAGAAAAGCGGAAACGCTCTATTCTTAATCGCAAAAGGGCAAAAATTCCTTCCCCCAGACCCCCTTCCTTTTTGCC